>NZ_SJUS01000016.1:0-67812 GCF_004337085.1 Exiguobacterium sp. SH5S13
TATACTTTTTGTACATAGGGGCACCTCCAAAGTTATGGTTTGGTCACTTTAACTTTATCAGAGGTCGCCCCTATCTGTTTAGTCCGAAATGCGTGAACGAACCCATAAAAATGAGAAGAGGCCACCGGGAGCGAACAAGTCGCTCCCGGTGGCCTCTTTCTTATAAATCTACTGAGTTATGTCCCAGCCTCTTCTAGCGTTGTAACGTCGGAACAATCTTTTGGAAGAACACCTCGACGAGTACAGGGTCGAACTGGCGACCTGCCTCTTGTTCGATGACGGCGAGCGCCTCGTCAAGCGTCTTCGCTCGGCGATACGGTCGGCCCGTCACCATGACGTCGAACGTGTCTGCGAGCGCGATGATCCGGGAGGCGAGCGGAATATCAAACCCGCTTATGCCGTTCGGATAACCGTTCCCGTCCCAACGCTCATGGTGCGACAGCACGATCTCTGACAGCGTCCCGTACTCAGGGACAGTGCTCAAAATATTGTAGCTCACCTCGGGATGACGTTTGATCTCGCGCCACTCGGCTTCGGTCAAAGCACCCGATTTGTCGAGAATCTCATTACTGATCGCGACCTTGCCGATATCATGCAGGATGGCGGCCGTCTTCAGCTCGTTCACGTCACTGCTCGTCAAGTCCATCGCCTCGCCAAGCTGACCTGATAGCTCGGCGACGCGCAGCGAGTGCGCCTCTTCACGCGGGATTTTCTCATACAGCGTCCGCATGATCAATTGAATCGACGAGTGGCGGCGACTCTGCTTCTCGGACACTTTATGATGGTACATCTGATCTTCAGCCAAATTGAACGCGTCCATGATCGACAGTGCACCGTCAGTTTTGACCGCTTCTCCGAACGATGCCGAGATCGGCAACCCTTCAATCGATCTTTCAAGGAATAAACGGCTCAATCGATTGGACAACTGCTGCGCATCAGACAACGGCGTATTCGGCAAGATGATCACGAATTCGTCACCGCCGATCCGGGCGACCGTGTCGACACCGCTGATTTCACGCTTCAAAATATTCGCCGCTTCGATCAAGAGCCGGTCTCCGACCAAGTGGCCGAACGCGTCGTTCGTCAGTTTTAGGCCGTTGATGTCGACGACGATGAGGGCGAGCGGGTAATAGCCCGGCTCGTCGAACGTGACGAGTGCCTCGTCGAAGTAGCGGCGGTTCTTCACCCCGGTCAACTGGTCGTGATAGCTCAAATACTCGATTTCCATCTCGTACGTCTTCTTCTCGGTCACGTCCCCGATGTAGCCGTGCCAGAGCACGTGCCCCTCGGCGAGCTTCTCAGGGCGAGACGAGCCGAGGATCCACGTCGTCCGCCCGTCCGGTCGATGAAAGCGGAATTCGGCATCCCATATCGTTAAATTGCGATAGGACTCTTCAATGTTCGCCATCACTTGCGGATAATCGTCTGTGTGCATCTTTTTGAACACGAGATCCGCGTCTCGTTTCACTTCATCGACCGGGATCCCGGTCAACACTTCAAAGCCATGGCTAATAAATGGGAAATGGAACGACCCGTCCGGCCGGAGCTCGAACTGATAGATGGCGCCCGGGACTTGGTCGGACAACTTCGTCAGCAGACGGTCGCGCTCGGCGAGTTCTTCTTCGAGCTGGACGCGTTCGGTCACGTCCTTGGCGACGGCGTAGATGTAGTTGCCTTGGACTTTGCAATGCCATTCGATCGAGCGGTAATCCCCATCGATCGTCCGGTAACGGTTGACGAACCGAAACAGTTCACGCGCCGTATCGAGCTCACTAAAGGACGCTTTCGTCTTCGCCTGATCGTCAGGATGGATGAGCCCGATGAAGTCCATGTTCTCGAGTGACTCGATCGAGAAGCCAAGCACACGCTCCCACGCTTTGTTCAAATGCAGTACGTCTCGCGTCGCGAGTGACATGATGCACTCGAGGTCGACGGTGGCGAACCCTTCGAACATCGAATCTTTCGCCTCGCCGACTTGACGGTCGACTTTCGTCATCTGTTCGAGGATATGAACGATGTACAGCTCGACGAGACCGAGACGGTCGGCCCGCTTCTTCCCTTGCATGACGATCGTCAAGTCACCGTAAAAGACGCCGTCTTTTTCAATCTTGAACAAGATGACTTGCCCGAGGTCGAAGATGCGTAAAATGTTTTTGACGAGCCGCTTCGGCAATACCCCGTCCATGAGTGGTTCGATTTCGTCCAAGATGATCGGACTCGGTAACTCCAACAGCTCGATGCGTTTCCGGCTCATCGGCCATTTCTTGCCGACCGGGTGGAAGCCGAGGACATCCAAGCTGCGTTCGAGTAGCTCGTCAATCCCAGAGATTGCGACCGTCGAGTACGTTTGTCCATCGTCATTCATCAAGTTGAGCGTCACCGCTTTCGCACCGGTGAAGTCACGGATCTGGTCGAGGAAATGTTGGTTCATCAACAGTTCCCGGCCCGTGGCGACGAAGCGATGCGACACGTTGACGAGTTGTTTCAAGGCGTTGTTCTCTTGGACGTGCGGGGTGATGTCATGGAACAAGGTCGAGACGTAACCTGGTCGTTCGCTGAAGACGGACAGTTCATACCACGCTTTGTTTCGGCGCGAGAAGTGTTCGAACTTGATCGTCTCGCCGTTGTTCACCGCCCGCGCGACTTGAACGATCCATTCGCGCTCGCTGTATTCGAAGTCTTTCAACTGCTCGGTGATGCGTCCGCCGAGAAACTGTTTGCGCTTCGCCTTCATCATTTTTTCGAACGCTTCGTTCACTTCGACAAACTCATAATCGACCGGCTCCCCGGCACCGTCGAAGATGACTTTGAATTCGACGTAGCCTTGGGGCATATGGCGCAACAAGGATCTGTATGGGGTGCTGTCTCGTTCTGTCACGTCATTTCCTCCTACGCTGTTTTCTACATTTTAGTTTACCTCATTTTCGATAAATTCCCTATATTTTCCGAATCGATTCCTACCGATGTGCAAAGGTTAAGTTTTTGTAAATGCCGCCTCACGGGTTGCACGGTTCGCTCCCCGTTGTTAATATGATTACGAAAACCGATATCGAAAACCGATTTCAAGGAGATGAAGCAAGTGGAAGACCGCGTCCTTCGTAAGCTGTTTCTTGGTTTTATTCATATCCATATCTTGCACCATGCGTCCGAACACCCGGTTTATGGGGCGTGGATGGTCGAAGAGCTGCGCGAGCACGGTTACTCGATCAGTGCCGGGACGCTCTATCCGATCCTGCACGGCATGGAACAAGACGGCCTGCTCACTCGGACGAACGAGTTGGTCGACGGTCATATCCGCAAGAACTATACGACGACCGAAAAAGGGCTCGTCGTCTTGGCCGAAGCCCGGCAAAAAGCGCACGAACTATTCAAAGAGATCAAGGAGTGAAACCAATGGCCAATCAACGTGTGACGTTCAAGACGTTACTGGAGATTTTATTCGTATCGACCCGGCTTGGCTTGACGTCGTTCGGCGGACCGGTCGCCCACCTCGGCTACTTCCATGAGGAATACGTAAGGCGCCGGAAATGGATGGACGAGCGAACGTATGCCGACCTCGTCGCCCTCTGTCAGTTCTTACCTGGCCCTGCGAGCAGTCAAGTCGGGATCGGCATCGGCATCGTCCGTGGCGGTATCCTCGGCGGCATAACCTCGTTCATCGGGTTCACGGCACCGTCCGTCATCGCCCTCATCTTGTTCGCCCTTTTGGTCTCAGGACTCGACGTCTCCGACGCGGGCTGGCTGTATGGCTTAAAAATCGTCGCCGTCGCCATCGTCGCCCACGCCATTCTCGGGATGGCCGGCAAGCTGACGCCGGACGCAAAGACGCGGACGATCGCCTTCTTCGCGCTCGCCGGTGTGCTCCTCTGGCAGACGACGTATAGCCAAGTGCTCGTCATCGGCTTGGCCGCGCTCGCCGGATTCTTGTTGTTCAAACCGCAACATCTCGACGTCAAGTCGGCCTCGTTCCCGCTCTCGAAACGGCTCGGGGCGACGCTGCTCGGTCTGTTCGGAGCCTTACTCGTCATCTTGCCGCTCTTGCGTGAGACGATTGAAAGCCAGTCGCTCGCCTTGTTCGACAGCTTTTACCGGTCTGGTGCCCTCGTCTTCGGCGGTGGTCACGTCGTCTTGCCGCTCCTCGAGCGCGAGCTCGTCCCGGCCGGATTCTTGAGCGAAGAGGCGTTCCTCGCCGGCTACGGGGCGGCCCAAGCCGTACCGGGTCCGCTGTTCACGTTCGCGTCGTACCTCGGGACCGTCATCAACGGTGTCCCGGGCGGACTGCTCGCGACGTTCGCCATCTTCTTGCCGGCGTTCCTGCTCATCCTCGGGGCGTTACCGTTTTGGGACGCACTCCGGCGCAACCCGAAAGTGGCCGGTGCGTTGATTGGTGTCAATGCGGCCGTCGTCGGGATTTTGATCGCCGCATTCTATCAGCCGATCTTCACGAGCACGGTGAATGGCGCCGTCGACTTCGTCTTCGCCGCCCTCTTGTTCGTCATGATCGCCTATTGGAAACTGCCGCCTTGGGCACTCGTCATCGCTGGCGTCGTCGGTGGGACGATTATCGGAATGTTGTAACGTGACTAGGGACTTCGTGTCCCTTTTTTGTTCCCTGTTATCCTCCACTTCGTAAGCTAAAATGTTAATCATTTGAAACTTTTTCAAGTCTAGCGCTCGCTATACTGGAGTATGGATCCCTTTACAAAAGAGGGAAACGTTCCGCTTGGACTTGAGAAAGGAAGTGGGGTCATGCAGCCCTTACACCATAAAGCAACGTATATGCCAGGTCTCGACGGCCTGCGCACGTTCGCCGTTTTTGCAGTCATACTCTTTCATTTGAACGCACCATACATACCCGGCGGCTTTCTCGGCGTCGACTTATTCTTCGTCCTGTCCGGTTATTTGATCACCGGCATCTTGCTTCGGGAGCAAGCTAAACACGGACAGATCAATTTGAAACGATTCTATATCGCCCGGTTCCGGCGCCTGTTGCCGGCGCTCGTCTTCATGCTATCGGTCGTCATGGCGTACGTCACGTTGTTCGAGCGCGGACTGCTTGATACGGTGCGCCAAGATACGCTCGCCGCGCTCGCCTACGTGAACAACTGGTGGTATATCTTCCACGACGTCTCGTACTTCGAGAGTTTCGGCAAGCCGTCACCGCTCCAAAACCTGTGGTCGCTCTCGATCGAGGAGCAGTTCTATTTGGTCTGGCCGCTGCTGTTGATCTTTGGGCTGACCGTGAAGAAACGCTTCCTCCAGCTCACCGGCATCGTCTTACTCGCCTCCACCGTTTGGATGGCAATCAGCTTCACACCCGGGACGGATCCGAGCCGTGTCTATTACGGCACCGACACACGCCTGTTCGCGCTCCTCACCGGGGCGTTGCTCGCGTTCGGTTGGCGTCCGGATGCGTTCAAGCGCGAGATGCCAGCGCTCGGTCTTCGTATTTTGAACGGCGGTGGTGCCGGAGCGCTCATAACGCTCGTCACGGTCATGATGACAGCGAACGCCTATGATGCGTTCCTGTATTATGGAGGTTTCTTGCTCGTCGCCGTGGCGTCAGGTGTGTTGATTGCCGCGACGGCCCATCCGTCGACGCTCTGGTCCCGTCTGTTTGGAAGCGCTTGGCTTCGGTTAATCGGGACACGGACGTACGGCATCTACTTATGGCACTATCCGGTCATCATCTTGACGACCCCGCTTGAGCGGATCAGTTCGTTCAATCCCCTTCTCGCACTCGGTCAAGTCATGCTCACGCTGCTCATCGCTGAAGCGTCTTACCGCTACGTCGAGACACCGATTCGCCGCGACGGGTTCCGCCATGTCATCCGCAACCTGATCCCGACTCGCAACATCAAACCGGCTCGACTGTTTGCGATCACAATCGCGACATCCTTGTCAGTCGTCCTCGTCGGGAATTTGACGATCCTCGCGTTCACGGATAACTCGGACCGGCAACACGAGCTCCCGGTCGTCAAAGCACCGAAGCCGAAGCCAAAAGAAACGACGACCGAACGGCCGGTCGAGTCGTGTCCGCCCGCACTTGCCATCGGCGACTCGGTCTTGCTCGGCTTGAACGAGTATCTCGGTACCGCGTTCCCGAACATGACGATCGACGCCGAAGTCGGTCGCCAAGTCCGTGACGCGCAAGATGTCGCCGCGGGCTATCGTGACTTTGACGCCCCCGGCCACGTCGTCTTCCTCCACCTCGGGACGAACGGAGCTTTCAAGATGGAACAGCTCGACACGTTGATCGGTATGTTTGAATCAGCCGATCACGTGTACGTCATCAATACGCATGTCCCGCGCCCGTGGGAACGTGAAGTAAACGAAAAACTCAAGCGCGCGAGCGAACTGCACGACTTCGTCACGCTCATCGACTGGCATGAAGCGTCCGCCGATAAAGCCGACTACTTTGAGAGTGACGGTGTCCATTTGAACATCGATGGCGCCGAGGCGTTCGGAAAGTTGTTGTCCGAAGAGATCGGCTGTCACGACGAACAAGGACTTAGCAACCGCTAAGTCCTTGTTTTCATGGGCGCCACTTCCAGCGCATATAGTTGATCAATAGCTTGATATAGGCGAGCTGTTCGCGGATGACATACTTCGCTTTCGCCGCAGCCGGCGTCGGGGCATAGAGCGCGTCCGTCTCGAGCCCGAAGTAGAGCCGCCCGACGAGCCGGGTCCGGCGCACATGGAAGTCGTTCGTCACGACCGTCAATCCCGTCTCGCCTGCCCACACGTCGCGGCTGAATAAAAAGTTCTCGTACGTCGATGTCGAGTCGGCTTCGACGTGAATGCGTCCCGGGTCGACGCCACGGTCGATCAATTCCCGGGCAATGACGCGCCCCTCGGCCATCCCTTCGTCCGGACCTTGCCCGCCGGAGGCGATTAGGATGACGTGCGGATGCTGTCGCGCATATGTAGCCGCCACGTCGATTCGGTTTCGGAGCGCCCGTGACGGTGCCGTCCCGTTCACTTTCGCCCCTAAGATGAGGACGTACCGGTACGTACCGTCCGCTTGATGTCGTCGCATAGGGGTCACCTGCCTTGATTTCAAGTATAACATCAACGGCTTCTTCGATTGACTGATACGTTTTTGTTACAGTAGGTAAAGCAAATATATGGTAGAATGAGTATCGGATTAATTTGAATTTGAAGGAGTCGCAACAATGCAAAACTTGAATCCTACGCCTCGGAGCACACGACAGCGGCACGAGACGCGACATATCGTTACAAAACGAGTATTCCATAGTTTGCTAATCATAGGCTTCTTAGCCTTTCTTATAGGCGGCGCCTATGTGACGCTCTCTTCGGAGAAACGCGAAGTCTCTGCCATGGAGAATCGCGAACTCGCCAAAGCGACCGCCGACCTCACGTTCGAGAACGTCATGTCCGGCGCCTATATGAAGAGCGTCGAGACGTATGTCACCGATCACGTCTTTAACCGTGACAGCTGGATCAGCTTACATGCGTTTTTATCGAAAGACTTGTTCCGGCAGACCGTGAAGAATGGGATTTACGTTTCGGCTGACGGGACGATGGAGTCTCCCATGAAAGAGACGATCGACACGAACATGCTCCTCGATGATCTGTCGGCGTTCACGACATCGATGCAGTCGGCTGGCGTCGATGTCTACTTCGGGCTTGCCCCGAACAAAGCTTCGATGGTCGAAGTCGAACCGAACATGCCTGACTACATGGGCAACGAGGCACCAACAATCTTTAAAGAAACGCGTGACAGCTTGGCTACGGTCGAGGGAATGACGGTCATGGATTACCGCAAGCCACTGAACACGGCGGACAAATTGAGTGACGTCTTTTATAAGACCGACTACCACTGGAATATAAACGGCGCTTATCTGGCTTACGTCCAAACGGTGAAGCAGATTGCTGCCAAACATCCCGAAGTCAGTGATCCGCTCAAGCCAGGCGAACTCCGGAAGAAGGCGCACGACCGCCCATACTACGGCTCTTACGCCCGTAGCACAACGCTCCAATACGTCAAGAGCGGTGATACGTTCGAATGGATGGAACCAAAGGCCGGATTCACGCCAAGTTCGATTTGTTACAACCGGGCCGAACCGTGTAACGGTAATTTGATCAACAAAAAACCACTCAAATCGGAAGAGACGTACACGGAGATGTACTCGCTCTTCTTACACCGTAACTGGCCACTTATCACAATGAACCAAGAGACGCCGAAGAATGATACACGGACACTCATCTTGAAAGATTCGTACGCCAATCCGATGCTAACGCTGTTGCCGGAACATTTTGGTCATCTGTCGGTCATCGATATCCGCCATTTCGATGAGTCATCGATTGAAACGTATGTGAAGGATAACGACATCGACGTCGTCTTGTTCATCCACAACGTCAACCTCGGTGAGTTCATCCCGCTCTATCACGACAAGTTGAATGAGTAAAAAGAAAAAGGTGATGGTCACGACACTTGTCGGAACCATCACCCTTTTTTCAGGTGTGCGACGCCTCTTTTGAATTAGATTGGTCGCGAAAGAAGGTCTTCACCTTCCAGGAATAAATCAACGACAGACGCAAGCTCATTCGCTGCTTCAAGCAAATAGTACTCGTCATATTCCGTCAGTCCGAGTATGACATTCCGGTTAACCGTCCTTTGCTGATCAATCATCGTCAACGTATGGTGATAAAGCGCCAAATCAACCTCATTGAGCGGTTTCGCTCCATCTTCATACACGTCTAAGAATTCATCGAACTCTTGCGTCCATCTAATTAAATCGTCTAAAATATTTTGATTGCCGAAACCATCCATTGCTAAAATCTCAAAGTTGCTCCCCAACAAATCCTCATAGTTGCCAAAGTGCTGATAGTACTTGGCGTTGTATGCGTTAAAGTCGTCAGAGTAACGTGCAGGCTCATCGACGAGCACTTCTCCTTCGACCACCTCTTCTTCCACATCGACAACCGCTACAGCTTCAGCTTCAGCTTCGGCTTCGGCTTCGGCTTCATTCTGAGCCTGTTGCAACAGTTCGAAATCCCTAATCAAAACGGGATCTGCGGTCACTTTCATCGCGTAATCAAACTCATCACTCGTAGACCCCTCCACAATGACGACATCGTCCGAGTCTGCATATTGCTCCATAACCGATGTCTTCGTTCCACCGCCTACGGCCGACAAGAACTGTTGATTCTTGCTAGGGCTACCGATATCTCTCACCTCGATCGCCAATTCCAAGTACACGTCAGGATCTTTCAAGTGTGCTAGCTCTTCTTCCGTAAGGGGCATGCTGATTCGCGTTTCATGATCGCTAAAGTATTCGAGCACCGCATCAGTTGTCGCGATGGGGGCGTCGCTCGAATCATACAATGTCGCATTCACATCCAAGCCTTCTTCCAGGTTACTCGTGAACCACACGAGCAATCCTTCAATCTCTTCGTTGTAAAATACTCTTGAATCGCTTATATGAATATCCTCTTTTTCAACAGTAGGTCTTGCAGAGGATGATGTGTCACATCCCGATAAATAAAGAATGCTGATCAGTACAAATAGTAGTTTATGTAGGTTTTTCAAAAACTCACTTCCTTTCTTTTGGAATTATACCATTTTAACTATATAAATATAACTTAAAAATGGGAAATGTCTTGTTTTATGGAAATTGAATTATGAATAGCCTGTCAGATAATCTCACCGAACACAAAGAGCGCAACGTATGCCACATACGTTGCGCTCCTGTCGTTTAAAACCGGAAATAGATGAACGGGTTGAAACTGCTCGCGATAATATACGACACGGCGAAGATGAAGATCGTCGCCATAAATCCGAGGCGCATGAAACCGGCCATGTAGTTGACCCATAGTTTCTTGCTCTCCTGTTCGAGACGGAGCACTTTTTCCCCAAACACTTTCGGGAGCGGTGTCGCCGCAATCATCGCAATCAGTAAGATGACCCCGTATTGGACGAAGTAGAACATCGCCTCACTATCCCATACCGCCGCCCCATTCAAGTTGAACATGGCCGCCAAGTACGAGATGGCGTACGGGAAATCATCCGCTCGGAAGAACACCCAACCGATGATGACGACGAACAACGTGAACGCATGGGCGAGCGGTGCCGGGAGTGCTTTGAGCCACGCCCCGAGGAACGCCCGCTCCAGCATGATAAAGATTCCATAGTAGGCACCCCAGGCGATAAATGTCCAACTCGCACCGTGCCAAACCCCGGTCAGAATCCAGACGACGGCGAGGTTACGATAGAGCTTCCACGCACTGCCACGGTTCCCACCAAGCGGGATATAGACATAGTCACGGAACCAACTACCGAGCGAGATGTGCCAGCGGCGCCAAAATTCAGACACCGACTTTGAAATGTACGGATAATTGAAGTTCTCAAGGAAATGAAAACCAAACATCCGTCCTAGCCCGATCGCCATGTCGGAATATCCAGAGAAATCAAAATAAATCTGAAGCGAGTACGCGATAATCCCGATCCAAGCGAGGCCCATCGACATCTCCCCGGCGTCTTGCGAGAAAATTTGGTCGGCCACGTAGCCGGCGTTGTTGGCGAGGAGCATTTTCTTAGCGAGACCGATGACAAACCGTTGCACCCCGCTCGCAAAGTCGTCCATCGTCTCACGGCGATCATTGATCTCGTCAGCGACCGTCTGATAGCGAACGATCGGCCCAGCAATCAGTTGTGGGAAGAGCGAGATGTAGAGCGCGAGGTCGAGCGGGTTGCGCTGGACTTTCCCATCTTTTCGATACACGTCGATGACGTAACTCATCGCTTGGAACGTGAAGAACGATACCCCGATCGGAAGAGGGATTTTGGGATCGGTCAGCTCGAGACCCGTGATGGCGTTCACGTTCTCGATAATGAAACTCGTATATTTGAAGACGGATAACAGCAACACGTTTCCAGCGACCATCGCCCCGACGAGCCATTTCGCCTTCTTCTTGTCGTCACGGTTGTTGTCGACGAGCAGACCGAACGCATAGTTCATGACGATCGACGCGAGCATGACCGTCGTATAGATCGGTTCTCCCCATGCATAGAACAATAGACTGGCAATCAGGAGCACCGTGTTCTTCAAAAAACGCGGTGCGACATAATAGAGAATAAGAACAATCGGTAAAAACCAGAATAAAAAAATCGTCGAACTGAAGAGCATGAGTTCCCTCCTTTCTCATAAAAAATAAAAGGCTGCCCCGAGGGACAGCCTAAACCCATCAACGCGTGAAGCGTTCGACGATTGCGTCGACGATGCGGCGTGACGCCTCCCCGTCCCCGTATGGGTTAGACGCTTTCGCCATGCTTTGGTGCGCCGCCGCGTCAGACAAGAGCTCGTCAGCGAGGCCGAAGATGACTTCTTCTTCAACGCCTGCGAGTTTGAGCGTTCCGGCTGCGACACCTTCCGGACGTTCCGTCGTGTCACGAAGGACAAGGACCGGTACGCCGAGTGATGGTGCTTCTTCTTGTACGCCACCTGAATCTGTCAAGATCAAGTGTGAGCGTGATGCGAAGTTATGGAAATCGAACACGTCGAGCGGCTCGATCAAGTGGACGCGGTCGAGATCGTTTAAAATCTCACCGGCCAGTTCCCGAACGATCGGGTTCATATGGACCGGATAGACGACTTCGATATCGTCATATTTTTCAATCAAGCGACGGACAGCACGGAACATATTGCGCATCGGTTCACCGAGGTTCTCCCGACGATGTGCCGTCAACAAGACGAGGCGCTTGCCTTGTGATGTGATCGAGTTCAACAGTTCATTGTCGTACCCGTCTTGAACGGTCGTCTTCAACGCATCGATTGCCGTGTTGCCTGTGACGAAGATGTCTGCTTCTGTCTTGTTCTCACGAAGCAAGTTCTCAGCTGACGTCTCGGTCGGTGCGAAGTGTAGATCAGCCATGACGCCAGTCAATTGACGGTTCATCTCTTCCGGATACGGCGAGTACTTGTTGTACGTGCGTAGCCCCGCTTCGACATGACCGATGGCAATCTGGTTATAGAACGCCGCGAGTGACGCTGCGAACGTCGTCGTCGTGTCCCCATGGACGAGGACGATATCCGGTTTCGCTTCCTTCATGACTTCATCGAGTCCGTGAAGGACGCGTGTCGTCACGTCGAAGAGCGTTTGATTCTTCTTCATGACGTCTAGGTCATAGTCTGGTGTGATTTTGAACAATTGCAAGACTTGGTCGAGCATCTCCCGATGTTGGGCTGTGACGACGACGATCGGTTCGATCCCTTCACGGTTTTTGAGCTCCAAAACGAGTGGAGCCATTTTGATGGCTTCGGGACGCGTGCCGAACACGGTCATAACTTTAATCATAGCGATTCTCCTTTTCGGGGGTGACGCGGCAAAATGATCGTCTCACCGATATCGTTCTGGTCGACGATCGTTGTGCGTTGTTCCATTTTTTGCTGTTTGAACTCCGATTGACGCTTCGAATCAAGCGTACGGAACCATTTCAAAAACTTCATGTACTCGTCGGCCACATCGTCGACGAGTCCGTACTCACGGATCTCACCGTATTCAAGCCAGATCGCCTGCGTACAAAACTGCCGAACTTGTGACACCGAGTGGCTGATGAAGAAGATGGTCTTTCCTTCGTCTTTGAACTCGTTCATCTTGACGAGACAGCGGTCGGTGAACGTTTGGTCTCCGACCGAGAGCGCCTCATCGATGACGAGGATGTCAGGGTTGATATTGATCGAGATGGCGAAGCCGAGTCGCGCCTTCATGCCGCTCGAATACGTCTTGACCGGTTGATCGATAAAGTCGCCAATATCGGCAAACTCGATAATTCCCGGGGTGATCGCTCTGATTTGATGCTTGTCCATGCCGAGCATGAGGCATTTCAGTTCGATGTTCTCCATACCAGTCAAGTTTCCGTTGAGTCCAGACGAGATGGCGATGAGCGACGGTTTTCCGCGCAGCTCGATCTTGCCGTGCGTCGGCGGGATGACGTCCGACAGAAGATTCGACATCGTCGATTTCCCCGAACCGTTAATCCCGAGAATCCCGACGACCTCTCCAGGCGGGACTTCGAACGTGACGTTACGGAGCGCATAAAACTGCTTACCGTTCGCCCGGTTGAACAACACTTCTTTCAGCTTATCACTTTGTTTCCGGTACAACGTGTACCGTTTTGATACGTTTTCAAACTTTACTTGGTAGCTCATACGTCACCGCTCCTTAAATATAGTCAATGAAGTAGCGACGGAAACGAACGTGGATCGCCGAACCGATTAAGAACGTCACGAGCGTGAAGACCCAGAAGTAGAGGCCGTAGCTAAGATTTTGCATGAGCCAATCCGTTCCGAGGAACATCGATCGGTACCCTTCCACCAAGTAGTAGAGCGGGTTGATCATGAGAATCGTTTCAAGCGTTCCGGTCGGTTGCCAAAAGATAGGTAGTAAATAAAGCATCATCCGAATAATTTGTGACAGCAAATTTTGAAAGTCGCGGATAATCGTGGCCAGTGCCGACGTCAAAAGTGAGAACGCATAAAGGAACGCGAGCGCACTGAGAAGCAGGTACGGCAAGAACAGGATGTTCCAGCCTTCACTGATGCCAAACGCCATCATCAAGATGAACGCGATCACGACCATCGCTACGTGTCGGTATAGTTCCGACAAGATGACGTACGCCGGGATTGTGCTGATCGGGAAGCTCATCTTTGAGACGAGTGCAATCTTCGAAAAAACGGATCGAGAACCACTGACGATGGCCGGTCCAAAGAAGAACCATGGCACAATTCCGGAGACGAGCCATGGAAGGAACGGGACATCACCAACGTCTCGACCCGCACGAAGACCGAACCCGAAGACGAGCCAATAGATGCTGATTTGAATGATTGGCGTCAAGATTTCCCACAAGTATCCGAAGTACTGCATCGAATAGCGACTTTTCGTTTCATATAGAGAGAGTCTCACAATTAAATAGAGACTCTCCCATAATTCGATGAATACTTGCTTCGAGGCTTTGATCATAGTCGGCACACAGGTTAAGCCAACGTTACTTTTCCGTTGACGTATTTGTACAAGTTTCCGTAGTTTACAACCGCGAGGTCGCTGTCATCAGCCTTCACGATATTACGTGTATCAAAAATCATCGGGCGACGCATCGCTGCGTTCAACTCGTTGAAGTCGAGCGCTTTGAACTCGTTATGGTCAACGAGGACGAGGACGACGTCCGCATCTTTGACCGCTTCTTCTTTCGAGACGAGATCGAAGTGTTTCGACGATGAAACTTCGACGTGTGGATCGTGGACGGCGACGTTCATGCCTTGCTCGAGCATCATTTCGATGATCTCAACAGCTGGGCTTTCACGCATGTCATCAACGTTCCCTTTATACGTTACGCCGAACGCGGCGATTTTTGCATCTGTTTGACCTGACACAAGTTTTTGAACGTTTTCAACGACGTATGCCGGCATCGAGACGTTCGTGTCACGTGACAACTTGATGATTTTCGCGAGCTCTGGTTGTTTCGCGACGATGAAGTACGGGTCGACCGCAAGACAGTGTCCACCGACACCTGGGCCTGGGCTGTGAAGATTGACACGCGGGTGTTTGTTCGCCATTTCGATCACGTCGAGGACGTTGATATCGAGGGCGTTACACACTTTCGCAAGTTCGTTCGCAAGTGCGATGTTGACGTCACGGAACGTGTTTTCCATGAGTTTCGACATTTCAGCCGTCTTCGCATCTGTTTTAATAATCTCACCTTTTACGAACGTACCGTATACTTTAGCACCGGCTTCAGCACAGTCTGGCGTGATGCCGCCAACGATACGGTTGTTGTAAACGAGCTCATGCAGAATTTGTCCTGGGAGGACACGCTCTGGGCAATGCACGAGGAAGATGTCTTCGCCGACTGTGAAGCCTGCTGCTTCAACGAGGGGCTTGACGTGATCATCCATCGTACGTGGGGCAATCGTTGATTCAACAATGATGACGTTCCCTTTTTCAACGTAAGGAAGGACGCGTTTCGTCGCTTCAAGAACGTACGTGAGGTCACACGATTTATGTTCGTCATCGTTGTTCGGTGTTGGAACGGCGATGATGAATGCATCTGCCTTCTCCGGCTCGAGCGAGGCACGGAACTTGCCTTTGGCGACGACGTCTTTGACGACGTCTCCGAGGCCCGGCTCTTCGATGTGGATTTCACCACGGTTCAATTTATCGACAACTGACTGATGGATGTCTACGCCGAGCACATCGACACCGTATTGGGCGAAGACTGCAGACGTTGGGAGTCCAATATATCCTAATCCGATTGTACATACTTTCATAGTTGAGCTTACCTCCATAGATGTTAGTGACACTGGTCACTGAATATTGCTTAACATTTCACTTTATTTAAGAATTCATCAAAAATCAAACCCATTATACTCCTGATGTGAATTGAGAAGCAATTACATTTTAATGACAAAACGGGATTACGACGACGCAACCGCTCGCACGGTCGTACTAAGCACATATTCCGTGCTCAAGGCCGCCGCCCGAACATCTCCTAAACTATAACAAACTTCAGGCAATAATGACCAATTCGACACTGAAGTCATGTTAGCGAACGTCAGACGACGAAATACTTCCGGACTGACAGCTTCGGCAAGCTTACCTCGTGTGAACGGACTAAGCAAGTAAACTCGGAGAATCGTGTCGCCCGGATATTCCGAGACGAGTCGTTCGACGTTCTCGAGTTTTTCCCCGAGAACAAGTCCAACCGTTGCCGCGTGTTGGTTCAAGATGCTGTATGAAAAGTACGGCAGATCGCTCTCGACGACAAGTTGATGAATGGCCCCACGCTCCTCAGGATGATCTTTGAAGTATAGGCTCATCATCGATGTTTGGGCATCAATCTTGCGCTCGATGAAACGGCGCGATGCGTCGTTCGCGTTCATAAGCAAATCGCTAAGCGACTTGATGACGGCGAGGCGTTGTCGAATCGAGAACTCGCGGCTCGCTGCCTGCCGAGATACTGAATTGCCTCTCACTTGGCGGAAATAGACGGCGTCCGTGCCGCTCGGCAACAGCGTGACGGCCGGTTGATAGGTCGAGAAGAGCGTCGAGAAATACACGACGTCTTCCCCGCTGCGAAGCGACGGCTCGTAACGGACTTGTTTCGCATACACCGCTGGGATGAGCTTGCAGGCATTCAGCGTCAACAGCTGTGCCATTTGTTCGTACGACCAGTCACCTCCGGCGAGTCGCTCGAACTCACGATGGAGCGGCGAGACGAGTACGTTGCCATCGGGATCGAAGTCTTGAATATCGGCGATGACGACCCGGTCCGGCAACGCCTCGTTTAATAGTCGTTCCAAGTAGGTCGGGCTGAACGTGTCGTCCTCGTCCAAGAACGTCACGTATTGACGCGTCACCGTCTCGAGTCCTCGATTTCGGGCGATGCTCACGTTCGCTTCGTCTTCAAGCAGACGATGCACGGTCACGTCACGGCCAAACTGCCGACTCGCCTCAAGCAACGTTTCGTTCTTGTCTCCATTGAAGACGAGCACCCATTCGATGAGCGAGGCGTCAAGCGTCTGGGCCTCGAGCGAGGCGAGACATGTCGCGAGCAGCTCTTCCGAGTCATGAGAGGCCACGATGACACTGATTCCCCGTTCGACCGGCTCGTCAAACCATGGCGGGAGTTTCACCGGTTCGAACGTTTGCTCGACGAATCGGTTCCACGCTTTCTTCTCGGCTACGATTTCAGCTAACAGCTCATCGTAGTGACTCATGATGGCTTGCCTTCCTGCTCGAGTTTCGTGACGAGTTTACCCGCGAACGGGATTGATTTCGCCCGATTGACCACGCCTTGCAAACGCTCAACTTGACTAGTCAACTCTTCGATTCGCTGCTTCTCCTTCATCGCTTCTTGTTTCCACTTGTCCGTATTCGCTTTCGCTTGGCGGATTTCGCGTTCAAGCTCTTTCATTTTTTGGACGGTGTTCTCTTTGCCGCGAATATGCTTCGCGCCTTCTTCAAGCACGTCTTGCTTCACCGTTTCGATTTGGTCTGTCAGTGCATGTAACTGTTCCCGCAAAAATGCATTCTCACGTTCTACATATTCAACTTGTTGACGATCCATGACGATTTCCTCAGCTTTCTATGACCCACGACCCCATCCTCACTTGGACGGTGTGTTGATTGTTTTGGAATTTAATCGCTAACTTGACGAACTTGGCCTCGACTTCTTTCGGCAAACGGTGGCGGAGCGTGTTCACGCCGGGACGGAGCTCATGGCTGAACGCCGTCTTCTTCAAATTCTTTTTCGCGTCGTATTGCATGACGTATAGTTCGATCGGTGTCGTCTCGTCAGACACGAGTTCGATCGTTCCTTCGATGTTTATATAAGGGGCGCTACCGAGTGTCGCATCTTTTTGGAACTCTGTCGATGGCGGCGCACTGAAGCTCTGGTTGAACAATTGTACGTAGCCGTTCTCCCCGCCGAGCGGTTTGACTTCGATATGGGTGGCAAATCCTTGTTCACGCATGTTGAACAGTTCGGCGTTGAACGGGATGAAGTAGTGATAGATGAACGGCTTGATCGTGACGCTGCGCGGCTTGTGTGCCTCCGGAATCATCAACTCGACCGTCTCCGGTTCGATTTCCGAACCAGACAGGCGGGCCGACCAGTTTTTAGCCGTCCAGTCGTTCCAAAGTGAGACGTAGCCATGGTCTGGCGTCTCGCTCGGTTGGAAAGCCTCAGTCACGCCCGGTTCGACACCGAGCAATTCATTCATTCGCTTCACTTGATTTGATGCGGTCGCCTCAAGCACGAGCCGCCAGTTGAGCGGCGTCGGTACGACCGTCGGCAACAGCGGTGTGTCACTCCAAGCGAACGTCTCCTTGACGAAGTGGAGCGGTTTCGTACCAAATAGCTCCTCAAGCGCAACTTTGACGAGATGACCTTGGCGGCGCAGTTCGTATGGCGCTTCGAGGATGTGACGCAAGACGTCGCGATCGAAAAGCGGTTGCAACAGCGTCATCTCACCCATGAACCCACGCCGTGCGTAAGCATGGAAATGTTCGATCTTCAAATGGAACCAGACCGCCTCGAGCCGGCCGTTCCAATCGCGTTCCGGTTCTGCGTCGAATAGGCGGTCGAGCATACCTTCCACTTGTTCGCGTTCCGCTTCACCAAATCCTTCGAATGCACGAATCGCTTTACGTGATAATTGTTGCTTCGCTTCGTGCTCATCCATGTTGTCTTTCAAAAACACGTGTTTCCCATACAACCAATCCGTCCCGTGTTTCCCAACCTCGACATAGTCAAGGTCAACGGCTCTACCGGTCGGGATGCTCTCATAGGCAGTCAAGTTGCCGTCTGTCGCCTCGTAGGAAGCGGCGATCCGTTTAGAGAGCGACAACGCGAGTGTCGCCTCGGGGGCAGCCGTCTCGGCGAGCTCGATGTCGTCGAACAAGTCGCGTGCGACACGCGCCTCGTTCCCTCCCATGTCAGGTACGTGCAGCGTCACGTTTTTTCCGGCTTCGAGATAAAGTTTTGTGAGCAACACGTCGAGCGCTGACCCGGCGAACGGGATATTGACGGCTTGCATCGGTACGTTGACCGCGTTTCGAAGCGCCGTCATCCACGAGTCGACAAAATCGTCGCGAAGCTGTGGCGTACTTTGCGGAAGTTCGTCCCACGTGTCGAGCAATACCGCCCCGTCACGCACCGTCAATCGTTCGCCCGCTCCGAGACGTTTGATCCCTTCGAAGCGAGTCCCGTCCCCAAACACATGCCCAATGAGGCGCATCTGAGAGACGGCCTCTGCGCGAACGGCCGTTTTCCCGGCTAGCTGTGCCACTTCTTCAAGTGACGTCCCGACGACGATCGGACTTTCTGAATAGTAGACCGGGATCAAGTTATTGAACGGGACGGCGACGCTGAACTGTTCGTCTAACGTGAACGAGATGTTCATCCCGTTCGGTTCGTCTCGTGACTGATCGTACATACCGAGACGAACGTCGAGCGGCGTCTCCGAGACGATGTGTGTCAGACCGTCGCGGCGCTCGAAATCAAGCGTCTGACCAGTCGATTCATATATAAAATGGCTCATAGCGTATCTCCTCAAAATAATTTCAAAACAAGCAAACCCGGGATGACCGGGCTTGCTTTTAGTGTTTCCGATTCAATTCTATCAAAAGGAGCTGTTCAAGCTTCGGTGCGAGCGTCTCGATGGCGAAATGATGATGTGCGTAAGCCATATAGTCTTGTGTCGCCGCGAGTAGCTTGGCTGAATCATCGCGGAACGATCGGATGATGTCGACGCCGTCTAGCACGTTTTCCATCAGCACGTCGTCCGGATAAATCGTCTCGCTCCCCGTCCAATGGCGGATGATCGGGAACGTTCCCGACGTCATCGCCTCTGCTGGCGCAAGATGGAAGCTCTCGAGGTCGCTCGTCGATAAGATGAAGCCGATTTTCGTCAGCCATTCCGGAACATCATCACCGTGACCGTCGAAGACGACACTGTCCTTGAACGTCGGTTCCTCGAGTCGTTCGAGCAGACGATCGTAATAGGCGCGCTCGTCTTCCCGTTTATTGATCCAGTAAATCTCGTTCGGATGATGCCCTTTGATAAATAGCTTGTAGCGCGTGTCTTCCTTGCGGAGCGTTTCGAGCATGTCGAGCGCGAGATCAAGTCGTTTCAACTTCGGATTGACCCCGATCATACCGAGGTGGAACGTCAACTCGTCCAGCTGTTTCGGTTGGATGAGACGCGTCCCGTCGACCGCGTTGTAAATCATCGTCATCTTATGACGCGGGATCCGGAACAAGCGGTACATCTCTTCGAGCATATACGGCGACACGAGGATGATCCGGTCGATGTTGTGAAGGTTGTACTCCCGTGGGAACGGCGTCTCTTTCTCTTGGCGGTGGATGCGCACGATCATCGTCTGGTGTGGCTTTTTATGGTGCGAATACCAGACGGCGTTACCGAGACCCCATTCACAGAAAATGATATCGGCCTGGTCTAAGCACGCCTTACTGTGATTCACGTCATGGATTTTGTGACCTTCCCACTCGTCAATCAAGACGTTGAAGCGCGGATGGCGCTCAAAGTAGTCCATGAACAGACGCAGGAATTTGAAATCGTGTCCGGCGAAGAGCAAGTTGATCTTCTTCATCCCCCACAGTTCATCGTGGAGACGTTTATACGTGTTCGTGAACGTGTAATATTGCGCCATCTCATAGAGGCGACTCGCCGCATCGCGATAGACACGTTCATCTGTGAGCGCGAGCTTCGCCTTCTCGATGAACTCGTCTTCCGAATTGACGAATAGCGGATAGTCCGCACCGAGGATGAGTTCGTGCATCGGGTTACGGTTCAACAGCACCGGTTTTCCGAGCGATCCGTACTCGAGCAGTTTCGTCGACAGTTCAAGACTCGCGTCGAGCTCCGGATGACGCCACGACACACCGATCGCACTCGAGTCGATCAACGTCTCGACATCGGCGCGTGGAATCCCTTTCAACCAATGGACGCCGTCATCCGCCTTCAAGCGGGCGAGTACGTCTCGTTTAAAGTTCGGGTTGTTCGGGTCTTGATTGAACTTGTCGCCGGCGACGTGGAGTTCGGCCGGGTAGTCGGCCCGAAGCTTCGCGAACGCGTCGAGAATCTCCGTCGAATACCACAGCGGGGCGAACTTGCCCGTATAGACGAGGCGATCGTTCGGTTTCGTGAACGTCGGCGTCTCGTCTTTCACGTTCGGGATCATCGGGTTCAAGATGAGGAACGGCCGGTCCGTCGGCAGGAACGATTCGAAATACGTCTTCATCGCCTCGGTCTGACAGAGCATGCGCGCCGAACGCGACGCGATCTGCTGCAAGCGGGCGAGTTCTTCTGCCGACGCCTGCGTATGGTCGTGTGTGAAGTCGGTGATATATGTCCACGTCTTCGCCATCGTCCGTTCATACTGTGACAAGTCGTAGGCAAGCTGGAAGCCACGGATGAATGACATGTCGTAGCCGCCTGCCGTCATCAACTCGTCAATCAGCCTGGCCGCTTCGTCGGCTTGGAGTACTCCGCGCTCGTAGTACGGCGCGTCTTGTCTGCCTGAATCTTTGGCGAACACATCGATGAAGCGGACGTTCGGCAACTCACGGATGCCGGCCGTCACTTCCGGTTTTGTGATCGAGCGCTTCAGCAGCACGTCGACTTGAATCGATGGGTCTTGGTTCAACATCGAGACGACGGACGTCAGCCAAATGGCCGATCCGTCGATCAAATTTAAATTGACATCCCCATAGACGAGGACGCGAAGTGGTGTCGTCATAATTGTACCTCCTGAGCGACCGCTTTTGGCATATCGCTCCCTGCTTTCACGTATTGATACGGGTCTGTACTGAAGATCCGTTCTCCGGACTGAGCGAGCTCTTTGAGCGTCTCGTCTTGTTTTAAGACATCGAGCGCTTCAAGGACGCTGTAGAAGCGGAGCACATCCGGCTTCATGATCGAGCGCGACGGGGTCGCGTCGAAGACGTAACGGTACGTGCCGTCCGAGTCAATCTTCTCGAGTCCGTCTTTCCAGACGAAGTAATCTTCTTTCGTCAAGATGTTCGAGTCCGCGTAACGCGTCGCGAGCATGTAGTCCGACACGTACGCCGGTCCGTAATAGTCACTCGGACGGATGAACGCCATCCAGTCGAAGCCTTCAAGAATCTCAGACAAGGCGTTATATTGCGTCAAGTAACTGAGCATGAACGTCGAGATGTCCTCGGTGTTGTAAGCTTCATACAAGTCAAGATGCCCCTCGAACTTGTCGAGGAAGACGACGAGGTGTTTATGCTCGTAGTCTTGCGCGCGGAACGTCTCGACGGCGCGGTCCATCTCGTCGGCTGAGCGGACGAACGCGACGAGCGCGACTTCCGGGTGATCGACACGATAAGGCAGACCGATGTTGCCGACGACTTGGGCGAGACGTTGTGTGTACGTGTGGTACTTGAGCACGTGTCGCATGCCGCCCATGGCGACGTCTTCATAGAAGCTGTCGTCCGTGAGCAGTTTGCGGAACGTCTCTTCGAGCATCTCGTCGCCTTCGTCTAGGAAGACGTAATCCCCGAGCATCTGCTTGACGCCGACAGAGCGCGTACTGACGACCGGCGTCGCACAAGCGAGCCCTTCGAACACGCGGCGTGAGAACATCGTCGGTGAATCGTTCACCGAGTTGACGTTCAGCATGACTTTGAAGCCTTTATACGCTTTAGCGATTTGGTTGTACTTCAAGCTACCGCGGATGGATTTACGGAACTGCTCCGGGAATTGGAGTTGATCCGTCTCACCGCGTTGGTTCATTTCATAGTTCCGGTCATAGATGACAAGGCCATATTTATCAGCCGCCGCGAACAAGCGATCCATATCGATACGGCGCGATTCGTGACGGTTTGCGTAATACGAACCGGCGAACGAGGCGTACGGTTCACGTGTGCCCGGCAGACGGATCGGATTATGCTCTTTCGGCTGCGCCGCGAACGGCAAAGCACCGACCCGGTCATGTCCGCAGTCTTCTTTATAGTTATCGAGAATGTTCGCGTCCGTCGTGTAGACAAAGTCGAACCGTTTCGCCGTCTCGATGAAGCGGTCATAGTGAATCGGGTCTTCTTTATTCCAAAACACGGTCGGCACGTTGTTGACGCGGCACCAGTCAAGGAGCGCGTCGAGCTCTTCCCACGTGTTCGTGCCATATTTGACGATTTTCTTCTCCCACGTCTTGTCGTTCCCTTTCCAGGCCGATTCGACCATGAGGAAGTCCGGTTGACGGTCGGCGAGAACAGCCGGCCAATCGTCCGGCGAGAACGTGATCAGTTCACATTCAGGGCGATACGAGGCGGTCGTGAACTCATCAAAGATGGCTGCGACTTTCATCTCGTGAAGCTCGCGTGGTTTCGCTTCAAACAGACGGGCCTCGCGTGGGTCGATCCACTCCGGCACTTGCGTCCGGTCCGTGATGATCTCTTCGGTGACGCGGATGTTCGTGACGAGCGTTTCGCCAGTCCCGTCGACGCGGAGTGCGAAGCGCAGGTAGCGCACGTCTTTCCCGAACTCGAAAATCTTCTCGCTACCGAGTTGTACTTGCTGCATCGACAACCGCTCAGTCAACGAATACGAGATGATGTAGAGGACGACACCGGTGTTCGCATCGAGTTCACCGTCGACCGTCACACGGTAACGATGGTTCGGTCGGACCGTATACGGTTTCTCTTTCGGGAGGACCGTGAAGCGGTTGTTCGTTTCCATATACGACACGTAGCGGCGCACGTCCGGCTCGACATCGAGGACGAGACGGAGACCAGACGGATCTTGTTTTAACTTGATTGATTCCGGTGTCGGGATCGTCCAGAACGTCGGGTCAAGGTCGAACGTCTCGGTACGGCGTACACTGTTCTCACGGATGACGCCGAGCTTCAAGTCTGAGAGTGTACCGTTGCCGTGGAAACGGATGAAATAACGAACCGAATCATGGCTCGGTGTAAGGCTCAAGACGTTACTGAAGCCGAGCGGGACCTCGATGAGCTGGTCGCGTTCACCGTGGGCATACGTCGCGACGAACAACGTCGCTTTCGCCAGCTCTTCGGCTTCTCCTTTTAAATAGAAACGATAGACGTAATCGTCCATATCGGCGAGCGAAAAATCGATACCGCGTTCGGTGTCGACGTGAGGGAGCGCCGTCTCGAGCACACCGTAGTGCTCGTATTGGTTCCCTTGCCCGCTGACACGAATGAGTCCGCCATCGATCTCAACGATTCGGCTAAGCGGCGAGATGAGTTCGAGCGAATCCACATCTAAAGGAATCATCGCGTCAAAGTCGGCGTCTGCCACCGCACTGCTCATTCCTTCGACGTTCCAAAGCGATTGTCCGTCAATCAGGAGCGATTGAATCAAGACCCGACCTTTTCCTTGCGTTTGAATCACAAAGCGTGTCTTCGTCTCACCGTCTACAAGCGAGACCGTCGTACGGACACCGTCTCCGACGCGAACGACACGTTTGCGTTCTTCGTCGCTATAAATCATGACGAGCAACGTGACTTCGATGTCACCGCTCTTCTCAACGTTTAAACTCGCGTCAAACTCGCGGATTGACGGGTTGAGTTGAAATGAGTTCGCACCAGGTACCGCCCGAAACGACGAGGCGCGCTCACCGTATGATAAAAATTGTTTTTCAGCCATCGTAGAAACGAGCGCCGCACCGTCAACTTCATAGTTCGCAGACGTCCGAGCGTGCCAAGACGGGACGACTTCGACGAACTGTCTCGTCTGCACTTGCGTCTTCGTTCCTTTCATCAACCGACGGCCGATTCGTTTGCCGCGTTGCATGCCTAAATAGACACCACGCTTCACTTTTCGTTTCCAACTCATGGGGGGTTCCTCCAAATTCATAATGGCATCGTTTTCTCTTTAGCCGATGCCCTGTTATTTGAAACATCTCGTTTCGACACCCATTGATTATAGCAAACGCTCAATTCAAAAGGCAAAATCATCTGTTTGACAAAACGGAGACAAAAAAAGGACACCCAGTGGATGTCCTTTCGAAAATCATTATTTGACGTCTTTGATACGGTCTTCAACAGTTGGTGTGACTTCGCCTTGCTTCACGAGATAGTCACGCATGATCTCCCAGTCGATGAGACCAAGGTCGTTGACGCGTCCTTCTTCATAAGCCTTCTTGAACTCGAGGTAGTTGTCGCCACCCTTCGCTGCGAAGAAGTTTGTGGCAATCTTGTAAGTTGCTGCCGGGTCGATGTCGACATACGTCTCGCCTTGGAGCACTTGCGCCTTGACGACACGGCTGTTCGCCGGTTTCGAGCTATCGAACTCAAGCTTCATGCCAGACATGTGGAGGAAGCCGCCGCTCTCGATCGGATAGACGCTGACACTACGTTCAAGTGCCGCGAGCAACTCACTGCCTTGAAGCGTCATGACCGCGAGTGTGTTTCCGAATGGAAGCGTCGTGAGCACTTCGCCTGTCGTGATTGGGCCTGCATCGATTTTAGCACGAATACCGCCCGCGTTTTGAATCGCCGCGACGACTTGTGGGTCGGCTTGTTTCGCACGTTCGAGCATGCCGTCCGTGATCAAGTTACCAAGAGCCGTCTCATTTTTACGAACGCTCGGCTTCGTCACGTCACCTGCGTCACGCAAGTTTTCAAACTCGGCAGTCGCTGTCGCGCCGATTTCAGCGTTCTTGATGCCGTCGATTTCAGCCGCGAACGGTGCGAGGAGTCGGGCTGCGCCTGGGTCTGGTGCATACGTCTTCACATCGATGAGCTTACCGGCTTGTGAGACGACTTTTCCGTCTTTATCGAAGACGAGGTCGAGCGTACCGAGGAAGTCACCGTATTGATACGCTTGGACGACGACGGTCGAGTTACCACCTTCTGTGATGACGACCGGTGCGTCAAGACGTGAGTGTGAGTGACCGCCGATGATGACATCGATGCCGTCGACGTTTTTCACGAGTTCGAGGTCGTTGTCGATTGCCGGGTTGTCGTCGTAACCGAGGTGCGAGACAGCGACGATTTGGTCGACGCCCATGTCTTCGAACGCTTTGACGGCTTTTTTCGCTTCGTCGATATAGTTTTGGAATTGAATCGGTCCTGGGCTCGCAATGTTCGCCGTGTCTTCCGTCGTCAAACCGAAGAATCCGACTTTCTTACCGTCGACTTCTTGGATGATCCCTTCATACAAGCGACCGTTGTAAGGCTTCATCGCGATCTCATCACGGAAGAGCGACTTCACGTATTGATCGTTCGAGTAGTCGACGTTCGAGCTGACGAACGGGAAGTTCGCGTAACGGACGAATTGTGCCAACTCTTTATGGCCTTGCTCTGTGCCGAGGTCGAACTCGTGGTTACCCGGTACCATCATGTCGTACTTCATATAGTTCATGAGCTTAAGATCGACTTGTCCTTTGAATTCGTTGAAGTAGAGCGAGCCTGAGAAGACGTCACCCGCGTCAACTAAGAGGCGGTTCGGGTTAGCGGCACGGAGTTCTTTGACTGCCGAAGCACGGTTCGCCGCAAAGTCGAGCGACGCATGCGTGTCGTTCGTATGCATGAACGAGAGTTCGAAACCTTTTACTTCGTAAGGAACGTCGAGCGTCACCGTGCGGCCTTTGTGCGTGTACGATGCCGTCGCCGTGAACTTCCCAATCTTGTCAGTCGATAAGTTCGTCCACTTCACCGGTTGGCGTAGAACGCGGTCGACGAATTGGATTTGGAGCGTGTTCAATTGCCCAGTCAACTTCTCGCCGTGCTTGAACGTCCACTCACCCTTCGGTGCGATGATCGCTTTCGGATAGTTGATGACGCGCACTTTCTTCTCGAAGTGTTGGTTCTTCCACTTGATGTAGCCTTTTACCGTTTGATATGTACCGAGTTTGTCCATGTTGACTGTCGATTTGTACCAATAGATCTTGTTGCCTTGGTATGTCTTATCGAGCGCTGCGTCAAGATCCCCGTTCTCAACGAAAGCCGCCTTCAATTTGAACGTTTTTTTCGCCGGGGCTGCCTCTGTCACGACCGCCGGGGCGATCACCGATGCCGTGAGCGTCGCCGCGAGCATCCCTTGATAAAACCTTGCGTGTCTTCGAATTCAACATGCACTGTTCCTCCTCTATTATGTATAAGTCGACCGAACCGAAGTCATAACCGCCATTTCGTCGCCACTGCCAGATGTCTGACCTCAAGCCAATGGAAGCGATTACAAAACGCGTACAGACTTCACTTTTAAAGATACGCAATCTCATAAAATAACACAATTACTTTTCTGTAAATATTTCGTTATTTCTTTTGAATTTTGAAAAAAAGGACACCGATTGGCATCCTCTCGCTCATTCTGATATTTCAACTTCCTCAAGCTCCAACACCGGTCCTTCACCCTTCGGCATCTCAATCGTCCGCGAGCGTCCGTCCGAAAGAGAATACGTGACAACATAACTCGCATCATTCTCAACCACGTTCGAGAACGTAACGTTCGTCCCCGACTTCGACATGTGGAACAACGTGACGAACGATGTCCCTGCACCCGTTTTCGTCGAGACGACTTGGTGACGCGGCACCCACTCGAAGTCACGGTAGGCGATAAAGCTCGACTCTCGTTTCATCGCACCAGACGACGCGACCGGAAGCTGAACGACTTGGAGAGTGCGTCCCTCTTTGTCGCGGAACGTCATCTCACCAGTTTGTTCCGCGACCGGTTCTAACCCGACACCGAGGTGGAAACGTTGGGTGAACGAGGCACGCGAGTCCGACCGAATCGTATCGGCGACAATAACCGTGCCCGCTTGATCATGGGCGATACTGCGCGTATGGTGCATATCCTGCCCAATCAACTCGCTGTACCCAAGTGCTCGTTGTAACCCTTCCGTCTCCTCGACCGAGACGATCCCGCTCTTACCGATCGTACTCGGATGAAGCGTCAATTGCCGGGTGCCAGTGTTCACCGTGTTATGGGCGTTGACGTGCACCGCTGCATTTCTCTGCGGAAGCGTCGTGTACCCGAAGCGTCCCGTCTCGACGATGAAGTCACGGCCGTAGCCGTACAAGTCGATGCTCAAGTCGTCTTGATGCTTGTGCGCCGTATTATGGAAGCCGGCCGTCATCATGAGGGAGATGGCATCAGCGAACGGCTCCTTCTCACCCCAATGTTCACGTAGAATCGCGTATTGGGTATGGAGCTGTTTCGTCCGTTCGAGCGGGCGTTCCCCTTCCTTCCCGCCACTGACCGCATACATGAGATGCGGATAATTGCGCAGCGTCGATATCATCGACATCGTCCGCGGCTCGCCTGTCGTGTCCCCAAACAGCGGCAGCGTCCGGTTCGGCTTGACGAGATGAGTCAGCGTCTCCGGCATCTGTCGGACGGCTTCGAGCCGTGGTGACGTCGTGAAGGCGTTCGCCTCGATCCAGCGATTGAAGCGGTACAGCATCTCATACGTGTACACTTGATAGCCCGGCGAATGCTCGAGATGGACGTTGTCCGGACTCAACGAGTGGTCGAGCTGCTCGGTCAGACGCAACGCGGCGAGGTCGCGCCACTCCGATGACCGTTCGAGTTCCGGGAACGTCTCGGCGATATCGGTAAGCGCCATGTCTTGGAAGATGCCGTGATTATGGCGCGGACGATAAAATGACGGCGTCGATAGGATGTCACCGTGTCCTTCGACCGTGCGCAACACGAGCGCGCTGAACGCCGGGTCGTTATTCAGACGCGACTTTTTAAATTGATTCCAAAAGTTGATCAAGTGGAACGTCCGGATGGCCGTCCCTTGCTGATGGTAGGCGTTCGGATAACGCTTATACTGCGCCGTCGGATACTGTTTGACCCACCCTTCGACGAGCTGTTTACCGTATGCCAAATACTTGGCGTCTTTCGTGTAATGGTACGCCATCGTCACTTGGTTCAAGACCATCCAGTACTGGGCCTGGAACATGAACGACGTCGAGTCGCCGACTCGAATGTCACGTTCCCAATCGAACGTCGCGATGTCCGGGACGGCTTGTCGACCCGGTGCTGCACCGAGACGCCAACTGCCTTTGAGCGCCGAGTCCGCTTGCGATACCGCCTGCGCCTCGGTCAAGAAACCATAATAGTATGGCACTCCGCGCTTCACCGAGTGCGCCGTATAGTTGTGGAGCAGACGGTCGTACTGACTGTCCGCGACGACCGCCTGCGTGAGGAGTGCCGTCTTGAGCGGGATGTCCCGTTTCAATCCGTATGTACGACGTCCATTGACCTCGACTTGATAGTACCCGCCCGAGACGCCGACGACGTCATAGCGCTTGTTCGGCGTGAGCAATGCGATCGGCCTCATCGACTTATCCGGCATGAGCCGATAGACGGTCGTGTCTTTCGCGACTTCTGTGAAGAAGGGACGCGCGCCGGCCTCGGCCCCGACAGACGTCGCCGCCATGACGAGCGCCGTCGTGAGAAGCGTCCCTTTCATTAATGTGTTCATCGAATACCCCATTTATCTTTTTTTACCATCATAACACGTACATAAGGAAACTTTTTCAAAATGAAGGGAACCATTTTTTATTTCCGTTTCCAAATAACTCATTTCCATCTTCTGACAAAAGGGTCTGTTTGCATATCCGGTCGTTGCTATACTGAAAGAAAATGCGTAAAGGAGTCCAGTCCCATGAAACGATTTATCATCTTCACCTTGATCGCTACACTCCTCATCGGCGTATTCCCGCCGGCCGTCTCGGCGAAGGCAACATATGTGACCGTGAAGCAAGTCGCCCTCAAGCAATCGGCGTCGACGAAAGCGAAGACGCTCGTCACCATACCGAAAGGCAAGGTCGTCACCCACTTGTCCGATAAAGGCAGCTGGTCGAACGTCCAATACGGCAAGCAGAAAGGCTATGTCGCCAAGCGCGACATCAAGAAGCAGACCGCCGCGCCGAAACCGGGGGCGGGCACGTTGCCGGCACCAAGTTATGCGTATACACAGTTCGCCTCTTACAAAGGCGGTTCGGTGATCAGCATTTATGGGAAAAGCTATAAAATCGACCCGCCGCTGCTGCCGTTCTTCAAAAAAAACATGGCCACCCTGCAGACAATCTTCGGACTGCCGATCATATCCGGAAATACCGTGACCGGCTATAAAGAGCTGAAATTTGATTTGCGCGGCCCTAAAGCTGCCCAGATTCAGATCGATGCCACGGCGGCGAGCCGCATCCACACGTTCGTCGTCCCGATTGACGCCTTCCCGAACCTGCCCGTCACGATCACGGCGGCCGCCCCGGTTCGCCAGCTCGCGACGTATGGCGCTAGACCGTATGAGAAAGGGTTTTACGGGGAAAGCGATTTGCGCTTGAACGGAACGTTCCGGCAAGTCGACTTGACAGGTCGCGCCACCCTCACCGGTAAAGCGACGATCGACCGCCTCGTCCTGCGGATGGGCGACCTATATCCGTCCGCCCACAGCTACACGGCCGACGTCCAAATCAATGGGACGATCACGCACCTAGAGAGCCTCTACCCGGACGCCCAAGTCACACTCGGAAAAACGACCGTCGTCCGTAACCTTAAAGGTGTGGACGCCAATCAGCTGCTCGACGGTCAATTCGGCCTCATCCGCGGGACAAGACCGCAAGCGACGCTCGTTCGCGGACGGTGGATGAATGACCCTGAGCGGCGAATCAGTTCTTGGACCGAGATGATGGCGAATCGAACCATCGATGACAAGACGCTACGTCAATGGTTCACGCAGCTCGGTTTAAAACACGTCACGGACGACGCCCTCCCCTCATACCGACTCGCATTCGAGACGAACGCGAAAGCGACCAACACACGCATCGAGATGGGGACGCTTGAGTCTTGGCAGCGGCTCATCCTCGACGTGAACGCCTCACTCGGCACAACGACGTATGATCACCCGTTCGTCTTGGCGAACGACAACGACATCCTCGTCCGTCACGATCGCCCGCTTCGTGATTTGAAGACCGACCGAACGGATCTTTATCAATACGAGTTGATCGGGCTCATCGGTCCAACGGGTCAGTTCGAACAGATTGCCTTCAAGCGGACGCATTCCAATCCGAAATTGCATCAGTTCGGCACCCTTGACAGTCAAATGATTCTTGAACCATACGAGGCACCCGGTCTGTACCGTCACGTGTCCATCCAAAACGGAAAGCGGCACATCGTCTCCGTCGAAGTCGCCGATGTCGACGGACGTCTCGGCATCGTCAAAGTGAACGGACAACCGTTGCATGCTTTTCAAAAGCCCGCACCAAAAGTCGAAGTCAAACTGAGCAGCGGGTACATCTTCATCCGCTCGTCGGACCAGGCATGGCTACAACACGCTCAACAGTTCAAGACAGGCGGGACTTATGATGAACCGACCCAACTCGCGGTGGGCAACGTGTCGGATGCCGGCGATTGGAACAAAGGGACATACCTCGCGGCCGGCAGTTACGGATTGAGCAAAGGAAAATCGATTCGGATTCAAGCGTATGGCTACAAGGATGTACTCGTCAGAATCCCTTAATATCTATGTTTTTGAAACGTAATTTCGTAAAACTATTCAATTCCTTGTATTTGGAATTCATAAAAGAGTAAACGTCAATTAATCCAAAATCACAACCTAAAAAAACAAAAAAAGAAGCGACAAATTATGGATATAAATGTATACTGATGTGGAAGAAACTGATAGAAAGAGGTGCGGTCATGACAACTTTTCTCCCTTGTTCCGAGCGATTCACATATAAACGAAATTTACAGCGGCTCGCGGAGATCGATTTGCACCAGTCAGCCACATCCGAATTCTCGTTCACGCTGCGCGTCAGTAAGCAAGCGAAGCTGGCCGAGCCGTTCCAACAAATCGATTCACTCGACTCGGCAGCGCTTTGGAAATGGTTCCCGAACGTCAAAGCCAAATACGATACGCAGCGTGACTGCCTCAAAGCGGCGACGTCTTGCCTGTCTGTCATGGTCATCAATTAATTTTTCAAACGAGGTGCTTCACGCGCCTCGTTTTTCTTCACAAGAAAACGCCTGCCCGATTTCAATTCGGACAGGCGTTTTTCGGTTTAGCGGACGGTCACATACACCGTCTGCGTACGCCCTTTCGGCGTCGTGAATTTGATGGTCAGGCGTGTGCCTGACTTTTGTGCCGCGATCGCGACCGGTGTCGATTTCGATGTCACCGTCTTCGTCGCGATCAGCGTCGTTCCGCGACGGACCGTGATCGTGCCGTAGTCGACGTTCGAGTTCACCGTAAGCGTGCGCATCGTACTCGTCGGGGCGGCGACCTTCATGACCGGGGTAAGACCCGCCTTCACGTTCACCGTCTGGACGAAGCGATAGACACCGCGTGTGCTGACGAGCGTGATCTTCGCCTTGAGCGGTTGCGGTGCCAAGCTCATGACGACACGGCCCGTCGATGAGCTCTTGCCGCTCGTGATTTGTTTCGTCCCGTTCTGCAACGTGACGCGACTGTTCGGGAGCACCATGCCGACCCACGTCTTCTGTTCATCGTGGAGACGAATGTTGCTGAACGTCACTTGCGGAAGGGCGAGGCGTGTGTCGAGCTTTTGCCCGCCTCGTGTCAAGCGGACGAGGACGATGTCGCCCGGTTTTGCCGGCACCGTGAAGCGTGTCGATGAGACCGGTGTCGCCGTCGTCAACTTCCCGTTGATGAAGAATTGGAGCACAGCGCGCGTGTCACGGCGAACACTGACGACCGTATGCGTCGCCGTCATCGCGACGTCCGTCACTTGGAGGATGGTCGGACCAACTGCGGCGACACGATGTTCGAGCGTCTTCTCCCGGTCACCGGCTTTGGCGACGACTTTGATGACGTCCCCGTCTTTTAATGGCGTCGTCAACGAGACCGTCTTCCCATTCCCGACGTGTTTTCCGTTGATATAATGTGTGAACGTCGTCAATTTTGCCGTCGAAGATATCGTGAGTGTCGTATCTCCTTCGTTCGGCGTGCCGGCTAGACTGAATACCGGTTCGGCCCGTTCATAGACGACGAGCTTCTTCTCGGCTCCTTCCGTCCCGGCCGGCGCGTACTGGATCTCGACACCCTTGGCGATCGGGTCGACCGTATCGGTCACACGGGCGATACCGTTCGCGTCCGCTTGTATCGTGTCATAGTAGCGGTGCGCATACTCGATGACGTACAAATCGATTTTCCCGTTCGGCACCGTCTTGAAGACAACACCTGCCTCCGCTGAATCGCTCACGACCGTGATCGTGTTCGCTTCCGGATTCGGCGTCGGCACGACGAACGGTTTCCGATAAACGTATGTCCCGCTCGAATTCGATGTCACCGTGAGCGGTGTCCCCGGGAGCAGGCGCTCCGTCTGCATACGGAAGACACCCGTCGCGTCAGCACTTGCCGTGTATGTCAACACGTCAGTCTCTGACTTCAACACACGGACGGTGACACTTGCCCGCGGCGACGTCTGTCCGACAATTTCACCAGCAAGACCAAATCGATTTAAACTGACCGCCCCTTCATCTGTCGTATTCAAACTACCGCTAAATACTTTCCCCAGATAAACAAAATCGTAATAGACGGTCGTCGCATAGCTCCGATTGAACGGCGACGTCAACAGCTCATAACAGCCATTTTTCTTCGCCCGTTCAATCGAGATCGACTCGGTCGTCCCGTCCAGGTAAGTCGCGCTCAAATAGACCGGGTAGTCACGCTTCGTATAAATCGTCGTGTCCCCTTCGCGATTTTGGCGCTTGTCGACGACGAGTTCGAGTTTCGTCGGAAGCTTTTTGTAATCCGCCATCGGCATCGTCTGATCTGTGAAGCCAAGGACGCCGTTATAGACGCGCGGCACGGTGTCCGTTTGGTACGTCTCGGTCTCACCGGTCGTCACATCGTGCACCGAGTAAGCTTTTTGTCCGGTCCAGTGCAGCGCCCCGTTCGACATCGCATATTCGGTCCGTGAGTGATTTCGTGTCGTCAAGGTGACCGCACCGGTCGTTTCATTGTAAATGTAGTGGGCCTCGTTCGAATAACCCGTCACATAGACGGTCGTCTTTTCGAACGTGAGCACTTTGTTGATCGGGTTCAGTTGGCGAGGCAACGTCCGAGTAAAGAGCGTCGCGCCCGTCTCGACCGACACGTGGTCGACCGTCTCGAGGTGGCTCGACGCGGCGAGCACCGTTTTTCGATCTGTCGACAACGACACGTAACGTGTACCAAGGTCTTTCTCCCAAATCACGTCTCGGTTGAGTGTTGTCATGACGGTCTTGCCGTCTTTGTACCAGAGCAAACGATCATTTTCAACATCCGCCCCGAGCAATTTGTCGTCTTCATCGAACCAGAAAGCGGTGACGCTGCCATCAAAACCGATGAGGTAACTCGTCGTGGAACAACCCGAGCAACTTCTCAAGATGACGACGTGGTCACCATCAATACTCGCGAAGCTATTGACGTCATGGTGACGCATAATGTCTAGCGTCTCCTCGAGCGGGATGCGCTCGCCGGTCGCAGGCTCATATAGCGCCGTCCAGTCGTTTAGTAAGACGTAAGGGCTGTTTGAGATCCGGTGGTGCCCTGGGATCGGCTCATTGGTCGTCTCGGCGTTCGCACTTGGCAAAGCGAAGCCGGAGGCAACCAAGAAGAGCGCCAACAAAAAAATAATTCGTTTCACGTATGTTTTCCTCTTTTCTTAAAATTATGGGAAATGATATTTTTTATTACAAAAAAAGTATAATTGCTTTTTTAGAAAAGGGGAATAGTTTTTTGTGCAAAGCACAGAAAAAACCGGCAGTGCCGAGGCACTACCGGTTTACAAGATGGCTCTGTCCGAAGACTTTGCTCTATTTAACCCTAAGGGAGGGTCAACGATTAACGGACGACTTTTACGTCGAACGATACTGGTGAAGAAAGGAGGTTCCCGTTCTCATCAGTTGTGATTTGTGGTACGACGATTGTAGCTGTACCTGATACGCGGTCGCCTTCGATTGTGAGGAACTGACCGTTGTACGTAAGACCAACCAAGTTTGTAACAACTGGTGAGATCTCAAGATCTACTCCGTTTGAAAGAACAGAAAGTTGGTTGTCCGTCAAGTCGTAACCCATTGTCTTACCGAACTGGTCAACGACCGTTACAGCAGGAGCGAAGACAAACTTACCGTTTTCAGCTTTACCGAAGAGAAGGTTATCAACATCCAAAGCAACGAACTCAGATGCGTCGATTGTGCGCATTGCTGTGTTGACTTGTGCTTTCGTTGCTACAGAATCAGTGTTTGTGTAATCCACTGAAATCGTATCAACTTGAACACCGTTTACGAGTGCTTTGATTGTCGCTTTACCAGAAGCAGCGAATTCAGTCGTAGCTGCAGCGATGAATGAAAGCTCTCCTTCAGTTGCTGTAGTGAAGTACTCTGCATGTGAAGCTGAAGAATATGTGACAACGTATTGAACTTCGTCAGTTGCTGGATTGTTTTCCAAAACTTCAATGACATTGCCATACTTGTCAAGTCCACGGACTTCGTATGTTACTTCATCGTCTTGATCAGCAGGTGTAGTATCTACATCAGCGTCAAGTGACGTGTTCCCTGATGTGAGAACGAGGTCGTAAGAAGCGACTGTTGCATCAAATTCAGATACTTTAACAGCGACTGACTTCGTGAACACCACTTTACCAGCGTTGTCTTTGAACGTGACTGTGACAGTAGCAGAACCGTTGCGATCCTCTTCTTCAACTGACACATCACCGTTAGCGTCGAGTGATACTGTCGCCACGTTAGTGTTGCTCGATTTAACTTCAAGTGTACCAACTTTGTCACCAGCTACGCGAACATCTCCATCTGATTCGATGACTGCAGCGAGGTCTTGTTTGTACTGATCGAGGAAGTCAACTCCAACAGTTTGTGGAGTATCATCTCCTGCTACTGTCCCAGAATCAAAGCTGAGTGATGAACGTGTGAGTGTTGCGTCAGCAATCTTAGAGTCAGCTACAACTGAGAATTCTACAACCTGTTCAAAGTTACCGTTCTTAACTTTAACTTTAGCAGTACCAGTAGCGAACGCACGGATAACGAGGTTCCCGTTAACTTCAGATACTGTCGCGATTGCTGGAGTCAAGTTAGTGAATGATTCAACATCAAGAAGTTGAAGTTCTCCAGTAACGTCTTTCACGAACACATCCAAGAATGTGTCAAATTCAGAAAGTTTAATTGAAGTATCAAGTTCGCCATCTCTCTTAGCTTGCTTGTATGCTGCCAATACTTCTTCCTCTGTCGCACTAGCATCTGAAGAAATGTGAACGCCGTCGAATGCTGCGATTTCTTGATCATCAGAGACAGTTACTTTAACAGCGCCAGTAGTCGCGAGAACGTCTGCACCGTCTACTGCTTTAACTTCTACGAAGAATGTGTTTGCAGAAGCAGTATCCGAGAAGTTGAATACTCCAGTTGTTGTGTTCAAGACTGCTGAAGTTGCAGAAAGTTCTACATCATCATTTGACAAGAGTACGCCGTTTTTGTCTTTGACAACGATGAAGTCGTTGATATCGTCGCCATCAAGGAAGTTTGTTTTTGTGAGTGTGATTGTAGCAGCAGCAGCAACTTCGAACTCGAAGTCTTTTTCGATTGCAGTTGTCACTTCGCCAGATGGAACTGAGAAGTTGTTAACTGAAAGCGTGTACTCGCCACGGTCAACCAAGCTATCGTTGAGTGTAAGAAGCAACTTAGTCTTGTCGTCAGCGTCAACTGTTACTTTAGTAACGTAGCGGCCGTTGTTGAGTTTGAAGTCAGTAGCTTCAACGCCTGAAACTTCTTTGTTGAATTTCACTTCGAGTTGGTCAACTTTAACTGGCTTCACTGAGAATTCAGTAGCTTCAACTGTGAAAGCAGTTTCTTCAGTCATTACTTCACCAGACTTGATGACGAATGAGTGAGTTCCTGCAGGAAGAGCTGGAGTCTTAGCAGTCAACTTACCATCCTTGATTGTTGCAGCAACTGGGATTGCTTTAGAAGCGTCTTTGAATGGGTAGATGAGAACATCTGCCTTCGTATCTTCTTTAGCGTTTTCAACGTCAGCAGTTACAGAAAGAACTTCTTTCGCTTGATCGACTGAAGAAGCAACGTTTGAGAATGCAACTTCGCTTGCGACAACTGTGTAAGTCAAGAACGAAGTGATACGGTTACCGTTGTGGTTGTAAGAGATGAGGACTTTTTGCTCGCCTGCATCTTTCGTGTTGTAAGTTGAGCTCATTGTGAAACGCTCAGGAGCTTGTGTGTAAACTTTACCGTCGCGGTACATTACGCGAATCGATGGTTTCACAAGTTCAGAACCAGCTTCGACTTCACCGAGGTCTTGGTCAAGAACGTAGAGTGGGTAGTTACGAGCATAAAGTTTCTTGATGTAAGTCTTGCCATCAGAACCTTGGCCTTTAATTGTCTGCCATGTGTTGATTGCAGTTACGAGGTGTTTGCCCCATTTGATTTCTACACCTTTAGGCGTGTTAAGCGCGAGCGCTTCTTTGAACTTGCCGCCGAGTACGACCTCTGCTTTAAGTTCTACTGTTGAAGTTGAAGCTTCTGCTGCCATTACCGGAGTAAGAGCTGCTGCCGTCACAGCGAGTGCTGCTGACGCTTTGACTAACTTGAATGATTTCTTTGCCATCTTGTGTAAATCCTCCCTTTGGTATGTTGCGATTTTGCGCTACCAGCTTGCAAGCTACGCTCCCCCCACTAAACGATTCCATATGTATACGCCATTCGTTCGAACGACTTATGCAACCTGATCCTTTAGGTCTTGAGCTTCACTTAAACTGATAGGTACTTTTCAAGATGTGAATCTTGAACAATTTACCAAGTATGAACTTGGAAAACCTTACATCCATAATATACATAACGCTTCCAATCAGCACAAGCGTTTTTTTTCGCAAAAATGGGAATGATTTTGAATTTTGGAGTTTTAAAGATAATTAAGTATCGGTTTTACCTCTTTTACAAATGTCGAAAATCGTCGAAAAACGCCGATATAACGCCATTTCGACATCTTTCGATTAAATTAATCCTTTAAATGTATTTTATTTTACTTTTATTACCTCCTTATATAATTACCATGTCTAATTTTAGATTGTATCAAAATAAGGAATAAATTAACCCTTATTTTTACATTGACCAAACTTTTAAAACTGATTCAATAAGACTATTTTGAAATTCAGGGAATGCATTTTGACTAGTCCGATTGCAAATTATACACAAAAAAAGCTACGAACCGGTTTGGTCCGTAGCTTATGAAAAACGTCTTTCTTCTATATTAGTAACCCGCGTATTGGAGCGATTGAATGAAGGCCCGTTTCTCGCCTCCGAGGAGCGCCCATTCGAATTCATACTCGTAGCCTTCGATGGTGATGACGATCCGGTTCTCTGGACGGACGTGTTGCTTAATGAACGCAATCATCTTCGCATCCGGAATGAACCAATACGTCTCGTCGACCGTTCCATCGTCGTACTCTATATAGTCGACATCGAACGGATCGATCGTATGGACGTACGATGCCGAACCGACACGGATACGGAGCTTCTCGAATTCGAGCGGCTCACCGTCTTCCGCATAGTACTGCAAGAGGAAGCCCATGCTCGCTTTCGTCGGGCGTTCGAAGAAGAACGGTGCGAACGTCTCGTTGTAACGAGTCGAACCATCCGCCGCGAACACTTCCTTATGAACGACGATACGATTTCCCTCTTCGTCACTGACACGGTGGAAGTTGTTGAAGAGCGCGTGTTGGACCGTGAGCGTCTCTGATGCGCTACGGTTGCCGGCACCGTCACGGACGACGAGCGACATCTTCTTGCCGAGCGGTTGTTTCGGGATCGGGAGAACGAACTTCCCTGTCGACATGACCGGGGCCGTGTACGCTTTCCCGTCGATCGTCACGATGACCGTCGCGAGCGGCTCTGCCGTTCCGGCAATCCCGTTCGAAAGCGTCGTGACCGCTTGCGTGAGGCGCGCCTTGCTCGGTGCAACCTTATCCGCTACGACCGTCGACTTGACGAGTTCGCTGATCGCACCGTTCGCCGTCTTCGCCTGCGCCGTCAAGACGGTACCGACTTTTTGAAGCGCGATGACACGGCGGTAGTTCCCGTTCGCGTCGAACGAGCCGTTGAACGTGCTGCCCCCGACCGTCACAGTGACGGCGAGTCCTGGTGTACCTGTCACTTCGATCGCACGAGCCGAGTTATCGACTGGGTTGATGACCGGTGCCGCCGGACGTGCCGCCGGGTCTTCCGCGACGATGACGCGTGTCACGGCGCTTGCATTCCCGCTCGCATCGACTAAACGGACATCGATGACGCGGCCGACTGGTTGTGGGGACATCGTGAACACGGCTTCACCGTTCGTACGGATGACGCGCTCGTATGTTTTCCCAGCGACAAGGATTTCAGCTTTTGCACCGATCTCCCCTTGAATCGTGAGCGACGTCGACGTATGGAACGGTGCCGCTACGACCGGCGCAGCAGGTGCCGTCACGTCGGCGACAGTCGTCGTGTCTCCTTCAGCCGCGACGAACGTCGGTGTAAAGCCACCGATGACGAGTGTCCCGGCGAGGAAAAGCGCTAAGTATTTCGGTTGTTTCATTTTATGAATTCCTCCTAAATAATGTATCGAATTAGACAACAGCTTTATTTTAATGGATTTTTTTAAAAATAGGTACATAATTTTCTATTTTAGGTGCACATTTCTCTTCAGCACACAAAAAAACATCTCCATCGCTGGAGATGCCTGATCACGTCTCGTGAATCATCGTCGCTTGTCCGCCTTGCCAGAGCCACGTATCCTGGTCTTTCACGTACAAGTGCAGTGCCCAGAATCGGCCCTCGTAAGCGTTCGTCCCAAGGATGAACCGCTCCTCGAGCAACAGTTGCACGACGGCGAGCTCACCTTTGATCGTCTCGTCGAACGTCACCGTCTCTTGGGCGATCCATTGAATGGCGGCCGGGTCGACGAACTGATCTAAAAATGTCTCTTTATCGAACTGACGCCCGCTCGAGTCGACATAGCGGAATTCATCGTGCATGATGCCCCGCATCGCGTCAAGGTCGCCCGCCGTTTGAGACGCGGACCGGTCGTCAGAAAGTTGTTTCATGTTGAGTGTTTCCATAGCTGTACCTTCCTTTCACCGTACATCATAGCACAATTTCGTTCATTCGACCGAGCCGATTGCATCTGTCCTCGATCGCGTCCATCAGCGCGCCCCGGTGACGGTTCATTATGAATGGAGCATGATCAGCTTAAGTTCTTGGAATTTAATTTTCCCCGTCATCTCGTTCTCGATTGCCTATACATTCATCGGGAAACAGCAGACGGATCAGCAACTCTCGGATAGACCTTGACAATCTCACTTCATCCCGTTAAAGTAACGATAACATTATACGAACTCGCGATGAGAAAGAAGAGTAGCGCGAAGGAACGTCTCCAGAAAGCCGGTGGTCGATGCGAACCGGTGACGTGTCTCGCGTGAATGGGCTTTTGAGCGTTCAGACCGATACGTAGGCTCTGACGGGTCCTCCCGTTACCGAGGACAGCGAATGATCGTTCGCGATGAGTGGGGGGAACTCCCCCAACGAAGGTGGCACCACGGGTCTCCCGTCCTTCATGTCTATTTAGACATGTCGGGCGGGGGACTTTTTTATTTGGAGGAGGAGATTACATGGAACAACTGATCATCAACGGCGACGAACTGACCCCGGTGGCCATCTTCCACCGGTTGCAAGGAGAACGAAAAATACTGCTCGAGAGCCGGGCTGAAGGCAAACACGGACGTTACTCGATCATCGCGGCAAATCCGGTCGAGACGATCCGTGTCGACGGCAACACCGTGACCGATGCAACGGGCACGACCCAGGCGGACGACCCGCTCGCCGTCTTATCCACATTGATCGAACGCGACACGGAAGACGCGCCCTACCCGTTCATCGGCGGCGCCGTCGGGTATATCGGCTACGACCTGCTGCGGACGTATGAGCCGATCCCGAACACGCCGACCGAGACGCGCGACTTGCCGGACGCGTTGTTCCAGCGCTATGAGACGGTCGTCTTATACGACCATCTCGAGGAGCGTGTCATCTTGATTGACACCGGCGACAGCGACGGAGCGGCCCGGCTCGAACAGTTGAAAATCGAGCTCGAGACGGCGAAGACGCATGAACTCGCGCCGGTCGTCCGAACGAGCGAACGGATCTTGACCGACAAGGACGCATTTATCGAGCGTGTCTTGAAAGCGAAAGAAGCAATCCTTGCCGGCGAGGTGTTCCAACTCGTGTTGTCGCAACGGATTGACGCGACGTTCACCGGTGACCCGTTCCACTTCTACCGGACGCTGCGAAAACTTAATCCGAGCCCGTACTTATTCTACATCGACCTCGGCGAAGCGATCGTCCTCGGGGCGTCGCCTGAGAGTCTCGTCCGTGTCGAAGGGAACCGCGTCTCGACGAACCCGATCGCCGGTACGCGCCCGCGCGGCAAGACCGTCGAAGAAGACATGCGCCACGCCGCCGACTTGATTGAAGACGAGAAAGAGCTGGCCGAACATCGGATGCTGCTTGACCTTGGCCGGAACGACATCGGCCGCGTCGCCAAAGTCGGCACCGTCACGATCCCGAAACAGATGGAAGTCGAGCGTTTCAAAAACGTCATGCATCTCGTCTCCGAAGTCGAAGGCGAACTGCGTGACGACTTGAACCCGATCGACGCACTTCGGGCCTGTCTCCCGGCCGGCACCGTCTCCGGGGCACCGAAGATTCGGGCGATGCAGCTGATCGATGAGCTCGAGACGGTGAAACGTGAAGTATACGCCGGGGCCGTCGGCTATCTCGACGTCCGGGGCGGCTTCGACTTCGCCCTCGCCATCCGGACGATGGTCGTCCAAAACGATACGGCGTACGTCCAAGCCGGGGCCGGCATTGTCTTTGACTCGGATCCGGTATCGGAATATGAAGAGACGCTGCATAAAGCCAAATCCCTGTTGGAGGTGTTCGCATGATTTTACTGATCGATAACTACGACTCGTTCACGTATAACGTCTATCAAGACGTCGCCCGGTTCAGCGATGTCTTGGTCGTCCGTAACGACGAGCTGACGGTCGATGAAATTCGCGCCCTTACCCCGTCCGGTATCATCATTTCACCTGGTCCAGGTGGTCCAGGTGACGCCGGTGTCTCCCTCGACGTCGTCCGGCAGCTGTCGGGACAGATCCCAATTCTCGGTGTCTGTCTCGGTCATCAAGTCATCGCCGAAGCGTTCGGCGGCACGGTCGGCCGGGCCCGTGAGGTCATGCACGGCAAGACGTCCGTGATCGAGACGACACCTGGTGCCTTGTTTGACGGCGAGCCGATGGACGTCATGCGCTATCACTCGCTCGTCGTCCAAGCGACGGAACTCGTCGTGACGGCAACGACTGCGGACGGTGTCATCATGGCGCTCGAGCATCCCGAACATCCGACGTACGGCGTCCAGTTCCACCCCGAGTCGATCGGGACACCGGACGGACGAGACCTGTTCGAACGGTTCGTCGCGATTTGTCACACAAAAAGACCGGGGAACGTGTCCTCGGTCTGAATGTCGAACTTCCGTACAATGATGAAGAAGTCTGATGCTACACATACGATGAATCATATGAACCAAGCGCGTCTTCGTTGAAATCGGAGATGCGCTTTTTCATGTCACTCACGTTCATAATTTGAAATATAACTCATCTATCCCTAAACATAGTCATACATTAAGAGAATGAGTATGTTTAATATTTTAAACTCATCATAAATAGGTTATATTATAGCTAAACATAGTCAAAAATTGATGAAATGAATATGTTTAATCGATTTTGATAATGAATGAGGGTGATTCTTATGCGAAATTACGATTATCAGTATTTAAGAAATCTCTCCTTGCCGATGGAGACCGTACGATTGATCGGCCACATCAATGAATACAAAGGCAAACAAGACCTGTATAAACAACAGGCGCCTCAAATTCTGAACACCTTGCGTGACGTGGCTGTCATCCAATCGACCAAGGCTTCCAATGCAATCGAGGGAATCGTCGTGACCGAGAGCCGCCTACACACCATCATGTCGAAGACCTCTGACCCGGCCGACCGCTCGGAAGCTGAAATTGCCGGATACCGGGATGTATTGAACTTGATTCATGCCTCAGCCCAGGACATCCCAATCAACCCGAACATATTGCTTCAGCTCCATAAAGAGCTCTACAAGTTTGTTCCGATTGAGGGCGGGAGATGGAAGAATGTCGATAACGAGATTAGTGAGACCTTCCCTGATGGCACGCGCCGGACGCGTTTCGTACCAGTCCCAGCCTTTGAGACCCCAGCGGCTGTCCAGGCCTTATGTGACAGTGTAAAAGAACGTCGGCAAAATGAAGACGTCGATTCGCTCATCTTGACGAGTATGTTCATCCTCGACTTTTTATCCATCCATCCGTTCAATGACGGGAACGGACGAATCGCCCGTCTTTTAACCTTGTTGATGCTCTATCAATTCGGCTTCGAGGTCGGTCGCTATATTAGTCTCGAGAAGATTGTCGAGGAACGAAAAGAAGATTACTATGAATCCCTACGATTGTCCTCAATCGATTGGCATGAGAATCAACAAGACCCTTTTCCATGGATTCATTATCTGTTGAGCGTGATTCTTGCCGCATATAAAGAGCTAGAAGATCGTGTAGGACTCGTCACGTCAGGAAGTCAAAGTAAGAGTAGTCGGATTAGACGATTCGTAGAAGGGAGAATCGTACCGTTTACCAAGTCGGATATCCGAAGCGCCTGCCCCGACATTAGTGAGGCGACCATCAACCGTGTCCTTCGGGAATTGCGGGATGAAGGGGAAATCGCTCCGTCTGGACTCGGCCGGAGTGCGAAATGGATTAAGCAATAATTCTTCCGAGACGTGTTTTTTAGTAAAGACCGTCAAAGTGAAAAGAATGTATGTATTGTTGGCTCTTTGTGATGCGACTCTCGAATGCCGAGGAACGCGGACTGATGAAAATCGAAGTGATTGAAGACCCAAGATTCATCGGTGATTTACACTATTATGTACACGTGGAAAATGAATATCAGATGGAGCTCTTTCTCGAGGATGTCCCGCCCAACTCAAAGAAATTGATTCGAAACGAAGGACGATTCTATGATTATTTATTAGAAGAATGGACTGATGTGAAAGGCTCAATTGAAGTATTCAATAATTTGAATTTAGGCATTCACCGTGAAGACAAGTGGTCAAACGATTGAACATAAAGGAGAATCAAAATGAATCTATTTGAATACATTAGCCTGTCTGCGACCGCATGGTTCATGGGCTTCTTCCCTATGTTCGAAATCTATTTAGCCATCCCGAGTACGATGTTACTCGGTCTCGACGGCGTCTCTGCCGTCCTTTGGGCCGGGCTTGGTAACTTCTTGCCGGTTCCTCTGCTCGCTTATTTTTACGATTGGCTTCATCGATTCAAACGTCTTAGTGGCTGGTTAGACCGCCTAGAGAAACACCGTTTTAGTCATTTAATGCGCGAACATGGCAGTTGGTCCATCATCCTCGTCACGCCTCTATTAGGATCATGGGTAGTTGGCGTGATTGGTCATTCGATTGGGATGAGACGCTCTACACTTCTCACCTATTCAGCCATCAGCATATTTGGGTATGGCGTGTTAATCGCTTGGCTCACTTCTAAAGGAATCGAGTTCACAATCTGAGGCATGCCTGACGTCCATAGCAAATAAAAGGTAGCTGATTCATTCAATATAGAATGAGTCAGCTACCTTTTATTGAGCTAGATTGCTCGATTGTCGTCTCGATAGGATAGCGGCAATTTTCTCACGTCCACTCTTTTCTCCTCTGACTTAAGAAGAAAGAGAATTTTCGCCTTTTCCTGTGAAAAACTCATCCAACTGGAAGTCATGCTTGTCGAGCACGATTTGTTCCCGCGAGATGCCCCGCTCACATAGCGTCGCAATCGTCTCGCGTAAGAAGTCGTCGCTCCCGACGACGTAATACAGTCCGTCCATATCCTCTGCGAGCGTCTTGACCGTCTCGTGGTAACGCCCGCGGCTGTCGACGAAATCGGCTGTGAACGTATCTGTCGATGTGAAGACGTCCTCAAACAAATAGTTCGCCGATGAGTCGACGTTCAGCGAGTGGAGATGCGACACACCTTCCCCGTTCTCCAAGTATTCGAGTACGATCGGGCGGAACGTCGCGAGCCCGACGCCAGCCGACAGCAGGTAGACGTTCTTCCCGGCTCGTTTCAATGGGACGTTCGAATGCGTCTTGAAGATGGCGACTTGTTCGCCGATCTCCATGTCACGCAGAATCGATTTAAACGTCGAGCACTCCGGCTTGACCCGGGTCGTGATGCCGATCACGCCTTCACGCGGCAGCGTCGAGATCGACATGTGGCGAATCAAGCTCCGGTTCGGTCTGTCTTCTTTGTTGAACCCTTCTAAAGCGAAGTGGGTATGCGCCCCCTCGTCCCACGTGAAGCCGTCGGGCAGCTCGAGTTGGAACGTGTATGTATCCGGCGCTTCGTTCACGATTTTCAGGATTGGCGTCCAGTAAATTTGCATCGTCGTCACTCCTTCCTTCTATTAATAGACCGCAATCGGTCCGTATGGTCCTTGAATGATTTCAAGCTTCGTCTCGAAGATATCGGATAGCGTCTCGGCGACCATGATCTCATCAACCGTACCGAAGGCGGCGATCTTGCCGTCTTTCATCGCACAAATCCGGTCCGAGTACTTGGCAGCGAAGTTGATGTCGTGAAGCACGGTGACGATCGTCCGGCCGAACTCGTCGGCGACGTGGCGCAAGTACTCCATCATCTGGACCGAGCGGGCGATGTCCAAGTTGTTGAGTGGCTCGTCGAGCAACACGTATTCCGTCTCCTGACAGAGCACCATCGCGACGTAAGCGCGTTGGCGCTGACCGCCCGACAGTTCATCGAGGTAACGGTGCTCCAAACTCGTTAAGTCGAGGAAGTCGATATATTTCGAGATGATGCGCTCGTCCTCTTGCGTCAACCGTCCTTTCGAATACGGGAAGCGACCGAACCCGGCGAGTTGCCGTACGGTGAGACGCGTCACGAAATGGTTCTCTTGCCGTAAGATCGTGATGATTTTCGCCAAGTCTTTCGATTTCGTGCTCGACACGTCCATCCCTGCGACTTGGATCTGTCCTTCGTCCAAGTTGAGCAGACGGCCAATCATCATGAGCGTCGTCGACTTGCCGGCCCCGTTCGGACCAATCAACGACGTGAATCCAGCTTTCGGGATTTGAAGGTCGAGCGGCCCGATCTGGACGTCGTCCGTATACGATTTTTTTACTTGCTCGATTTGTATCATAGGGACCCCTTCCTTAATATCACCGCTAAGAAAATCACACCGCCGAACAATTCGATGATGACGGACACGACACTCGGTGCATTGAAAATGTGATAAATAAAAAAATATGCGCTCGTCAGTACGAAGAAGCCAAGCGCGAACGCCATCGGGAAGACGTATTTATGGTCATACGTCGCCGCGACCTGATAACTGAGCGTCGCGACCAAGAAGCCGAAGAACGTCAGCGGTCCGATCAAGGCCGTCGACACTGACATTAAGAGCGAGATGAGTATAAGCGTATAGATGACGCTTTGGCGATGGTTCACCCCGAACGACGTCGCCATGTCTTTCCCGAGCGCGACGATGTTCAACTGGTTCGAGAACAAGTAAAGCAAGACACCGACGACCACAACGATCGGGATGACGATTGGGAAGTAGGCGGCGTCCGCGTTCGTCACCGAACCGAACAGACGCGCCTGCAACAGATCAAACTCGGACGGTGCGAGCATGCGGCGCATGAACGTCGACACCGAGTTCAACCCGGTCCCGATGATGATCCCGATGAGGAGCATCAGTTGGAGGTTGGCGTATTTTCCCGATAACAGCCAGCCGTACAACAGAAGACTCATCAGCACCATGACGGCAACTTGGCCCAAAAACGCACCCGTCCCGCTGAAACCGACCAAAGCCCCAGCCCCGAAGAAGAAGATCATACTCGTTTGAATCGTTGAATAGAGCGCGTCAAACCCGAGTAAGGACGGAGTGATGATGCGGTTGTTCGTCACCGAGTGAAACGCGACGGTCGCGAGACTTTGACAAAGTGCCGCAATCGCCATCGTGATGACGGCGACGACACGGCGCTCGACGACCGGCATGAATGACGGTGAGTCGAACGGGACCGGATTGTTGTAGACGAGAAGACCGAACGCGCATAACAGACCCCCAATAATGAAAGCGATGAGGAACACCCAATAGCGGCGTTCTTCTTTTTTTGAGCGAAACGCAGACGCGCTCCGCTCTTTCCCGCTTAGCGGACGAACGTCTTCTTCGTAAGTTTCTCTCTCCATGACCGTACTCATCGTACACCTCCCGTCTTCCGTTGTCGCAACAGAATCGCGATGAACACGACCGAGCCGACCGTCCCGAGAATGAGTGACACCGGCAACTCGAACGGCATGATGATCGTCCGGGAGATCAAGTCACTGACAAGGATCGCCCCCATCCCGATGACACACACCCACGGCAAGTTGCTGCGGAGGTCGTCACCGCGGAACATCGAAACGAGGTTCGGGACGATCAAGCCGAGGAATGGCAAGTTACCGATGACGGTCGCGACGACCCCGACCGATAACGCAATCAAGCCGGTTGCGATCAACATCAATAAGTTGTAGTTGACGCCAAGGCTCGTCGCAATATCTTCCCCGAGTCCGACGAGCGTCAACCGGTTCGCGAGTAAGAAAATAAAGAACGTGGCGATGATGATGAGCCATAAGTATTCATAACGTCCGACTTGGACCGAGGCGAACGAGCCGACGAACCAGCCTTCGAGCGTCTGGCTAGCCCGGAAGAACAATCCAAGAAACGTCGACACGGCCGAGACGACCGCCCCGAGCATGAGTCCGATAATCGGGACGATTAAGGACGAACGAAGTTTGACCGACCGTAAAAACCAAAAGAATACCATCGTTCCGATAAACGAGAATACGATCGCTCCCGTCATACGCATCATGAGTGACGGTGCCGGGACTAACAAGTAGACTGCCAACAACCCGAGACCAGCCCATTCAATCGTGCCGGTCGTCGTCGGTTCGACCAATCGGTTTTGCGTGATCAACTGCATAACGAGCCCCGCCATCGCCATTGCGGCACCAGTCAACATGAGCGCGACCGTCCGCGGGACCCGCGTGATCCAAAACATATCGAAGCCGTCCGCTTTACTAATGTCGTATACACCGGTGAAGAGCGATAGAATCGCAAGCATCAGGACGACGAGCATGGCAAAGATGAACGACTTCGTCCAAATGTTAGAAAAGGAGGGTTGAGCACTCGTCTCAACCCTGTCTAGTATTGGATTTTGCACAACGTGACCCCGTTACTTCGCGAGCGCTTTTGCGACGCTCTCAAAGAATTCCGAGTACGTTTGAATCGATTCGTTCAAGTACGTGTCTTTCGGTGTGTAGACGATTTGGTCTTCCTTGACGGCTGTCGTCTTTTGAAGTGCAGGTGCGTTATCGATGACGTCTTCAGCCGGGACTGCGCCTTCCGCGTCAGCGAGCGGTGCGTCGCGGTCAAGTACGAACAACCAGTCCGGGTTGCTCTCGGCGATCGCTTCGACCGATACTTCGTCGCCTTGGTGGTCGCCTGTCGTCTTCTCGACTTCTAGTGCTGGCACCCAGCCGAAGATGTCGTACATCGGTCCGAATACGCGGCCGCTGATCGGCGCTGAGAACCCGATGTCTCCGCCCGAGACGATGACCGACATGATTGATGCTTTACCGTCGTAAGCCGTTTTCGCGTCTTCGATCGACTTGTCGAGGTCAGCGACCATGTCTTCCGCTTCTTCGTTTTTGTCGAAGATTTGACCGAGCGTGAGCGTCGTGTCTTCAAGTCCTTGGACTAAAATCTCACCCGGTGTGCCTGAATCTTCTGGAAGTTCGATGTTCAAGTCGATGACGGCCGCATTCGGGACCAACTTTTTGATGTCCTCGTAGTAGTCGGCGAAACGTTGACCGACGATGACGACGTCCGGATCGACTCCGGCGATCGCTTCTAAGTTCGGCTCGAAGTGCATGCCGACGTCGACGATGTCTTCGTCTTTGACGTATGGTGACTCAGCCGGCATCAAGCCGACCGGCGCCGCCGCGAGTTCGACGTCCCACTCTGCGAGCGTCTCGAACGTCCGGTTGTCGAGTGCGACGACCGTCTCCGGGTTGACCGGTACTTCGATCTTGCCATGGGCGTCCGTGATCTCGACCGTCTTCGGTGTCGCTTCCGCTTCCGCGTTGCCCGTATTTTTCGCCTCATTCTCGTTCCCGCACGCCGCGAGTAACAAGACGAGCGATGTCGCCATGATTGATGCTTTCAATTTCCCCACTTTTTCCATCTCCCTATATGTATTGAGTACGCTGACAACCTTCTCAATCGAACGGCATCCCGGTTGTTGATTTTGTCTATGTAAGTCACAGGAATACTTTCTCATTGATAATGATTATCATTGTCGTTTTCATTGAGAAGCATAGCAAACAAAAAAAGGATGCGCAATGCTAAATTTTCAAAAAGAGATTGGTAATATTTTTCCTACTATCTAACGCAAAATAAAAAGAAAGTGGTGCTCGACCACTTTCTGGAAGGGTGAACTACTCACCACTTATTTGCTTCGCAACTTGAAGTGGGAGCTTCTTGGGAAGACCGTGCTTTGACCAGCCACGGTTGTGGACCAAGCTCGTCGGGCAGTCCCTGCCCTGAAGTGTTTCAGTCGGCGAGACGCAACAGGTTGAGGCTCGCGTTAACGTCGCGGTCGTGGTGCGTGCCGCAGGCCGAACAGACTTGAGTCGAGGCGAACCACGGGTCGGCCTTGATGAGCGTCCGTCCATAGAACCTCGCCTTATATTCCAGCTGGCGGACGAACTCGCCCCACCCGGCGTCCCCGATCGATTTTGCCAGGCGGCGGTCCTGCATCATCTCCCTCGGTTTCAGCGTCTCGACGACGACGACTTGGTTCTCGTCGACGATGCGTCGTGACAGCTTGTGGAGGAAGTCATGTCGGCGGTTCCGTACCTTTTCATGCTTTTTGGCCAATAGGAGCCGCGCCTTCTCGCGGTTCCGGCTGCCGGCCGTCCCGGCGAAGAACTTCGCGAACGCCGCGTCGAGGTGAAGCTTCGCGTTCGCGAGCGCGAGGCTGTCCGCCTCGGCGAGGAACGGGAACAGGGGCTTGTACGAGGCGGGTGTCGACGGTTTCCGCTTCGGGCCGGTCCCAGCCTTCGACTCCTCGTGGATGGCGATGCGGTCCTCGAGCAGCTTGTTGTAGACGAACCTGGCGCAGCCGATCGTTCTGACGAGGAACTCGGCCTGTGCCGCCGTCGGGTAGAGCCTGTATTTGTAGCCCTTCAGCATGTCTCCGCCTCCTCTCGGCCGATGATCTTGATGAACGTCTTCCTCATCCGATACCCGTGGCGGGGGAAGGGAAATCTGACGGATTCACGAACTTCTGTTCGTCATATCTGTCACAGGGGTGGCCAAGAGGTTTATGTACGGGCGAGAATTCTCCCACCTACGCTGGGCCTCGCCCCAGACGCTCAGAGGTGGGAGAATTCTCGCTTAATTATGTTAAAGTTCAATTTCGCCTGTCTCGTTTTCGTTTGAGAATGCTGTAGATATTTGATCATTTTCCTAAGCTTCTGTGTTTGCGTTCGCTTTTTCTGTCGACACCCGTATATAACTCGGCACAGTTGCGACCGGACTCATCGTGCTCGGTGTCATCGTCATGAATTTCGGGAAAACGAATACGGTACACGGCTAACGTTTTTAGAAAGGAGTGACGCGAATGCTCGCACCATTGATCGAAGAGAAAGAACGCCTTTTATTGACGACGGAAGTTCGGACATCGCCCGAGCGGTTGCGTGAACTGTTGACCGAAGATTTCTTTGAAATCGGGAGTTCCGGTCGCGTCTTATACAAAGAAGACGACACGAATACGATGGACCTTGGAGAAATCGACATCACACTCTCCGACTTCAATCTCGAGGTCATCCGCGACGATGTCGTGCTCGCTACGTATCGAACCGAGAATCACGCGACTGAGAAGACCACCCTTCGCAGCTCGATTTGGGTCAGGATTGACGGCGTATGGAAAATGCGATTCCATCAAGGGACACCTGCACAATAACGATAGATAGGGCGCGCCGATTTAAGCGTTCCCTTTTTTCTGTTCACCCTACCCTTTATTTTACTCACCCGCCTTGTCCGGATGTCCTATAATTCACGTATGAATGACATCAAAAGAGAGGGTCGACAAAATTGAATACATATAGCACACGCAATCACTTTGAACCGGTCATGCGACGACCGAGAGCCACGTTAGAAGAGAAGTTAGCGCTTATGGAGTCACGCCGAAAGAAATTGATGTTCGAGCCGACGATCCCGCTCGATGCCATCCGTAAAAAGAAACCGACCATCACCGTCACGTTCTCCGTCGGTGGCTTCGGTGTGCACAACGAGTCCACGTTGACGTTCTTTGAAGACGGGTCGGTCAAACGAGAAGTGATTTGGCGCGAAGATTACGACTTGAGCGTAGCAATCCCAAGCTCAGGTTGGTACGAAAAGGAGGATGCGATACGCGTCCACGAACGATTCGTCGCCCTCTCCTCACATCGTTGGCCTGAAGTGTTTGAAGAAAAAGGATATTACACCACCGATGGGACGCAGTGGAGCCTTGTTGTGAAACGTCACGGGAAACTGATCCATCAGCATTCCGGCAGCAACGCCTACCCATCGAGCTGGAAAGCCGTCACGGAACTGTTCGGCATCTCGTGAACCGACAAAGGGAGCACCCACTTGGGCGCTCCCTTTTCTCATATCGCCTGAATCATCTCGACCCGATTGCCGAACGGGTCGCGGAACTCGAACCGGTCAAATCCAGGGATTGGAATCCCTTCAATCCGCTCGATTCCTTCTGCTTCGAGTTTCCGTCCCCATTCCGCTAGATCAGTCACCGTATAGGCGACATGTGCTTTCGTTTTCAGCCGATCGACCCCGTCCTCGGTACCGACATGGACGCTTTGGTCGCCGACTTGAAGCCAAAACCCACCTCGTCCTTGAAGCGACTCCGGTTTGTCGATTTCATTCAAGCCGAGCATATCGCAATAAAACGCGCGTGCCCTCGCTTCTTCACCTTTTGGGATCGTGATTTGGACGTGATGGATGCCTGTGATCATGTCGTTTTCCCCTTCCGATACGTCAATCCGATGAACTGCAGTTTTTGGTTAAACAAGCGTGGATACGACATATAGCCGACCATGACGGCTGAGATCGTCGCCGTCGTCAAAATGAGGAACAAGATGAGCAGTTGGTACAACACCGCCTCCATCGGGTCGGCGCCGCCGATGATAAGGCCGCTCATCATGCCCGGAAGCTGGACGAGCCCCATCGTCTTTTGCGCCTCGACGGTCGGGATCATACTCGTCCGGATGGCGTTCTTCAAGCTCCGCTCGATTGCGATTTTCGGTGCCCCGCCCATCGACAGGATGAGCTCGATGACCTCGTCGCTCCGTTCGACCTCGTCTTTGAACTTGTTCAAAAACAGGAGTGACAACACCATACAGTTGCCAATGACCATACCGCTGATCGGAATGATTTTCTCCGGCTCGAACGGGATGATGCCGAGCCCGAGCATGAGCCCCATCGTCAGCGATTCAACCGTGACGAGCGTGAGGACGATCATCCAGGTGATGCCAGGGATGCCGTCCCCTTTTTTGATGATGTTTTGCGTCGCCGCGCCAATCATGAGGAGGATCATGAGCAGCATGAACACCGGGTTATCGCTCTCGAAGACGAACGTCAAAATGTAGCCGATCAACAACAGTTGAATGATCGAGCGTACCGTCGCGATGACGATGTCACGCTCGAGACCGAGCTTCAAAAATAACGCCAACCCGAGCGGAATCGCCACGAAAATCAAGGAAGTCATCAGTTCGATGAACGTCATAGCTCTTCCCCCCTGACGAAACGTCCGATCATCGGATTGTCCGACTCGTCGATGAACGACGCGTCTCCGAACTCAATCAATTCCCCGTTCCGTAAAAACCACATGTCGTCACTGACCCGTCTCGCTTGATCGAGGTCGTGGGTGATCCAAATGACGGTGACCCCGAAATCTTTTTGAAGTCGCACGATCAAATGCTCGATCTCTTTCACCGTCCGGTAGTCGAGGCTCGACGTGATCTCATCTAACAGCAAGACGTCCGGTTTATTGACGAGCGTCCGGGCGATGGCGACCCGGCTCCGCTCCCCGCCCGACAACGTCTTGATCGGTTGGTCGAGCGAGATGCCGTCCAAGTCGACTTTTCCGAGCAGCTCTGTCGCTTTAGCCCGGTCGAGCGTCTCCCCGAAAATCGCTTTCGGCAAATTCAAATTGTCGTACACCGTCCCGTCGATCATCGGGGCGCTTTGGAACGCCATGCCGATCTGTTTCCGGAGCGCGATGACATCGATATCGCGGATGTTCTCGCCTTTGAAATAAATGTCGCCCGCGTCCGGCGACAGTAGCCCGTTAATATGTTTCAGGCACGTCGTCTTGCCGGCGCCGCTCGGTCCGACGAACGTCGTGATCCGGCCTTCGCGGAAGTGGCCGGTGATGTTATGTAGGATGTCGTTATGACTGACCCCAATGAATTCGATAATGTGCATGTGCCTTCAATCCTTTCTCGATCCGATCCCTATTTACTGAAAGTTAGACACGTCGTCGACCACGACGTCACCGTTTGAATCAAGTAACGGCGTGATGCCACCACCCGTCCCGACCCATGTCTGGATGTAGTTGACACCGGTCGCTGTGTCGACGAGTACCATAACTTGGCCAAGTTCCGGCAACTGTTCCGTCAATTTGACTTGGAAACGCGTCGCCCCTGTCACTTCCTCGTCTGTTTTTTTCTTGAATAACATGACATCCCGCCTTCCTACTGTTAACTGTACGCAACATGACCCTCGGTTTCAATGAATGCGATATCTCCAAGGCTGACAAATCCTTAACCCGTTCATTTTTGTTTAATATGACTACAAAAAAACACGCCGACCTCGGCGTGTTTAGGAATAGCTCCGTTCGATGACAAAACTTGTCTTGTCCCCTCGGAAATATGAACGCGAGTACTCGATCGTTTTTCCTGACGCGTCCTCGGTCACCGTCTCGATATAAAAGCACGGCGTCCCGAGCGGACAGTCGAGAAGATCGCTTATCCGTTCGTCGGCGAGCGCGATCTCGAGCGCCTCGGTCGTCTTGGCGACGTGGACGTCGTGGACTTCCGCTAGCGTTTGGAACAGCGAATGCTCGGCCTGGTCTTTCGTGATACCCGGCGCGATCTGCCACGGGATGAACGAGACCTCGTATTGCGTCGGCTCCCCGTCGGCGTGACGGATGCGTTCGATCTTTTGAATCGGCGCTTGCTCGTCGACCGTGAATACGTCCGCGAGCTGAGCGTTCGCCGAGACGACCGACAAGTCGATGAGCGACACTTGCCCGCGCTTGCCTTGGATGGCGAGCTGGGCCGCGTAATTGTTCGGCGTATGCGATAACGTCTGCCGGACTTTCTTCCCGGCGACGAACGTGCCGCGCCCTTGCTGGCGGACGAGATAGCCTTCCGTCGTCAACTGGTTGAGCGCGCCGCGGACCGTCGTCCGGCTGACGTCGAACTCTTCGCATAACGCGTACTCGGTCGGGAATTTCTCGCCTTCTGTATAATGCCCGCTCTTGATGCGGGACAATAACTCTTCTTTGATGGCTGTTTGAAGCGTCGACTGCGACATTCTGTCACCCCTTTGTGTCATCCTTCTTTCCTTTATTCTGATACAGCAAACATACAAATGCAAATACAAAAAACAATTTGTATTATTTGTACTTTTTATATTGCGACAAGTTGTACTATTTGTTATATTTGTTACAACAAAAAGAAATCGCTTTCACAAGGAGGAGTTGGCACTATGGCAGTCAAGGTCGTCATCATCGGTGGAGGTTCGAGTTATACCCCCGAAATCATTGAAGGTTTGATCCAGCGACAAGCGACGTTTCCGGTTCGGGAGATCGTTCTTGTCGACATCGAGGAAGGAAGAGACAAATTAGACATCGTCGGCCGTCTCGCCGAACGGATGATTCAAAAGGCAGGCGCAGACATCAGACTCAGTTGGACGCTCGACCGGAAAGCCGCACTTGTTGGCGCCGACTTCGTCTCGACGCAGATCCGCGTCGGTGGACTGAAAGCCCGCGCCTTGGATGAACGCATCCCGCTCAAGCACGGCTTCATCGGGCAAGAGACGAACGGTGCCGGTGGCTTGTTCAAAGCGTTCCGGACGATCCCGGTCCTCGTCGAGCTCGCTAATGAGATGGCGGAGATTTGCCCGGACGCGTGGCTCGTCAACTTCACGAACCCGGCCGGTATCGTCACCGAGGCCGTCTTGCAGCACTCGGCCCACAAAAAAGTCATCGGCGTCTGCAACATCCCGTTCAACATGCGCAACTCGGTCGCTGAGATTTTAGACACGCCGGTCGAACGTGTCGCCATCGAATTCATCGGACTCAACCATTTCGTGTTCGGCCGCCACGTCTGGGTCGACGGCGTCGATCGTACGGACGACGTACTCGCGTCACTGAACGCCGGCACCGACTACTCGCCGGCGAACATCGTCGGGCTCGGTTGGAGCGAGTCGTTCTTGAAATCGCTCCGCATGTTGCCGAACCCGTACCATCAATACTATTTCCAAACGGCGGACGTACTCGCGAAAGATCTAGCGGCGTATGAACAGAACGGCACGCGCGCCGAGGTCGTCCAGCAAGTCGAGGCGCAACTGTTCGAGAAATACAAAGACGTCGAACTCGACGTGAAGCCTGTTGAGCTCGAACAGCGCGGCGGCGCCTATTATTCCGACGCCGCCTGCAACTTGATGGACTCGATCTACAACGACCGCGGTGATATCCAGACTGTGAACACACTGAACCGCGGCGCGATTCGCGATTTACCGGACGACGCCGTCATCGAAGTGAACGCCGTCATCACGAAGGCTGGTCCACGTCCGATTTCAATCGGTGCGTTACCGCTCCCGATCAAAGGACTCATCACTAATTTGAAGACGTTTGAACAGCTCGCCATCCGCGCAGCGATGTCCGGCTCATACAACGACGCCTACCTCGCCTGCCTGATGAACCCGCTCATCCAAGATGAGAAGAAAATCGATGTGCTCTTGCGAGATTTGTTCGACGCGCACGAAGCGTACTTACCCCAATTCAAGAAGGAGGTTTACTCATGAACAAGTTTATCGAAATCGCTGGGCGCATCGGCTCCCAGCGACACTTAGTCGCCATCCGTGACGGCTTCGTCTCCGTCATGCCGCTCATCATCGTCGGTTCGCTCGCTGTCCTCATTAACAACTTCCCGGCCATCAATTTAGGTGGCCTCTCGCTCGACTTCGTCGGCATGATGAACAATGCGTTCGGCGAAGGCAGCTGGCAAGGACTTGGCGGCAACATTTGGACGGCCTCGTTCGCCATACTCGGGCTGCTCGTCGCTTTCTCGATCGGGTATAACTTGGCCCGGTCGTACGGGGTCGATGGACTCGCCGCCGGTATTTTATCGGTCGCGTCATACATCATGCTCGTGCCGGTCACAGAAGACTGGGGCTTAAACTTCGCTTGGCTCGGTGCCCAAGGATTATTCGTCGCCATCATCGTCTCGATCGCGGTCACCGAACTGTTCCGTTACCTCATCAACACGAAACTGACGATCAAGATGCCGGAAGGCGTACCGGGTGGGGTCACCCGTTCGTTCCAAGCACTCATCCCGTCGATGCTCATCTTGACGCTCGTCGCCGGAGTTCAACTGTTCATGACACTCCAAGTCGAGCTCAGCATTTTTGAAGTCATCTTCAAAGTCATCCAGCAACCGCTTCAAGGGTTCGGCGACTCGCTCGCGGCCGGTCTCGTCATCGCCTTCTTGAACCATATCCTTTGGTTCTTCGGACTTCACGGCACGAACATCATCGGTTCGGTCATCGAGCCGATCTATCTCCCGCTCATCGAGCAAAACTTGGCCGCGTTCCAAGCAGGTGTGTCGGCTTATGATGTCCCGTACACAGTGACTAAACCGTTTCTCGATTCATTCGTCTTCATGGGCGGATCAGGTACGACGTTCGCCCTGCTTCTCGCCATCTTCATCGTCGTCCGCAAACAGCGCAACCACCCGTACCACCAAGTTGCGAAACTGTCGGCTCCGGCCGGACTGTTCAACATTAACGAACCGGTCATCTTCGGTCTCCCGATCGTGTTGAACCCGGTCATGTTGATCCCGTTCATCTTGGTGCCGGTCACGCTCACGATCGTATCGTACGTCGCCCTCTCAACGGGCATGGTACCGAAGACGGTCGCCATCGTGCCATGGACGACGCCACCGATCATCAGCGGTTACCTCGTCACCGGCGGTAGCGTCCGCGGCGTCTTGCTTCAACTCGTCAACTTGACGATCGCGACGGCGATGTATATCCCGTTCGTCATGGCAGGGGCGAAAGCGATGACGGCCGAAATCAATAAAAATAAAGCAGAAGTCAACGAAGGAGAGAAAATCAGTTGAAGACAGAAAGCATCCAACAATTATCGTTCATGATCATCTTACACGCCGGAAACGCCCGCTCGTCGGCGTTCGAGGCGATTGCCGCCGCCAAACGCGGCGAAGGTGAACTCGCCGAAGCGAAAATGAAAGAAGCGGATGAGGCGTTTTTAGAAGCCCACAAGCTTCAAACCGAACTGTTGCAGGAAGAGGCACGCGGTGCGACGAGCGACATGAGCGTCCTGCTCGTCCACGCCCAAGATCACTTGATGACGGCAATGACCGTCAAAGAACTTGCGATCGAGATGGTCGACATGATCACTCGACTCAACCAATTGGAGGAACTGAAATGAACATCTTACTCGTCTGCTCGGCCGGTATGTCGACATCGATCCTTGTTGAAAAAATGCGCACCGAGGCCGCAGCACGTGGCTTGGACGCGACAATCGATGCCATCCCGGAATCGCGCTTGAAAGAACAAACGAACGTCGACGTCATCTTGATCGGACCACAAGTCCGCTACCTCGAAGGCAAGATCAAAGCATCCGTCACGGTACCGGTCGCCGTCATCGACAATATGGCTTACGGGCTCATGAAAGGCGACCAAGTGCTCGACCAAGCGCTCGGTCTCGTGCAAAATGCATAAGACGCACGTCTTGATCAACGCCGACGACTTCGGATTGACGACCGGCGTGAACCGGGGCATCATCGACAGTCACGTCCACGGCATCGTCAATTCGGCGACACTTATGATGAACGGCTATGCCGTCGATGAAGCCGTCGCGCTCGCAAAACTTCATCCCGCCTTACACGTCGGCGTGCACCTCGCCTTGACGTGGGGACGGCCGCTCGCAAAGACAAGTACACCGCTCACGAAAGAAGACGGGACGTTCCGCTACACGAACCGGTTTCTGACGGAAGCGGCACCCGACCCTGAGCTCGTCTACCTCGAGTGGAAAGCGCAAATCGACGCGTTCCGCGCGACGGGACTGTCGCTCCATCACCTCGACAGCCATCATCACGTCCATGGCTGGCCGGCGATCCAAGACGTCATCGTCCGTCTCGCCGAAGAATATGGCACGACGTTTCGGGCCTTAACGACACTCGATGCACGACGGGACTTGTGGGTGACCGAGCGGTTCAGTGACCAGTTCTACGGCGATGGTGTGTCTCGGGCAACGCTCGACGCAATTCAACCAGGCGACTCGATCGAGGTCATGGTCCACCCGGCCGACATCGATGAGATTTTACCAAGCGTCACGTCTTACCTCGTGCAACGCTTACTGGAAAAGCAGCTATTGATCGACTATGAGCGCCCTGATTGGTGGGTGTAGAAAAAGAGAGTTGTTCACCGTTTGCCGGCGAACAACTCTCTTTTCTGTTCGTAGATTAACCAGGTAGACCTCTTTCTTGTCTACTCATGTCTTCGATCACAATATCGTAAATCTCACCTAGCGACGCACAATATTTAACGAGATCCCACGGTTCGTTCGTGTGAAAATGAATCTTGATTAGATTTTCGTCCCCGACTGCCAACAAACAATCTCCCGCGAAGCTTGTGTTGATGTACTCAAATATCGCATCTTCGGACAGTTGTTCCCCTTCGATCAACAGTTGTGTATCATATTTGAATTCTATCATCTTGTTCACCTCGCATTTCAATGGATAGACTGCAAAGAATGTAATGGTTACTATCTAGTGCTAGATTATCTCTTTTCGTCCCGCTTGGCAAATCAGCCGTCGCTCTTCAAACTTCTAAAGGTTGAACTGGCGTTGGATCTGTCGCGCGACCGTTTCGGCATCAAGGTCCGTGTTATTAATCCGCAAATAGTTGTCGACATCGATCTCCCCGTCACGCGAGTTCAAGCGGTACATCGTCGCCGTCTGCTTCAATTCGGCCTCGGACCAAGCGATATCCCGTTTCGTCGGCTTATGTGCCAGCCGGTTCTCGGTCGTGTTCCGGGCGAGCCGCTCCTCGATGTCCGCTTCGAGTTCGACGTAGTAGACGTCCGCCCCGTGCGACTCGAACAGTTCCGCCACTCCTTCGATGTACGTCCGGTCTTCTTCCATATCAAACGCCCAGACGAACGTGAAGATCAAGCCGGGCTGATCGCTTTTCGCGACCGCTTCGAATAACTCGTGCCGAAACAGTTGGACGAGCCGGCGCCCCTCGTCCGTCCCGTAATCAAAGAACGGGCTGACGAGATCGATCGTCATATGGTTATGCAGTAACTTCAACCCTGTCTGCTTCGCAAGCTCCTGTCCGACCGTCATCTTGCCGACAGCTTGTGGACCAATCAGTATGACAAGCTTCATTCTTCCCCCGTCCTTTATCCATTTCTTGCTAGCATACCATACGGCTCGAGTCCTCGAGTAGGAAGAGCGAAAAGCGAGCGACATGAGACGTCACTCGCTACTTTTTATTGTTCGAACGCCCGGCGCAATACTTCTTCTTCCTCGGCGTGACCTAAGTTCCGATTGACGACGCGCTCGATGTCGATGTCGAGTTCGTCTTTCAACAAGTTGGCACTCCGGTCTTGCCCGATGATGACGACATCGCTCCATTTGTGCTTCTTGTGCAGCGAGCGAATCTCACCGGCGACGTCGCGATAAAATTGTCGGACTTGTTTTTCTTTCCGGCTGTCGAATTGGTCGACTTGACTACTCGACGATGCATGTCCACCAGCTCCGCGGCCTTGGTACCGTCTCCATTGATCGGTGTCTAAATCAAGATCGAATACGACGATGTCTTCGACTTCACCGAGCCGCGTATCGTACACCGTGATGCTGTCGAGTTGAGCCAACAAGATGCCCGTGTTCGGGAATTCAGCGTCAAGTTTCTCGATTTGATCCAAATTCGGCTTGTCGCCGTAATGGAAATCATTGTCGACATCGAGTTGCAGGAAGTGGAGCTCGAACAAGCCATCGTTTCCTTCCGCGAACAAGACGATACTGCGCAACAGCTTATGTTCGTTGCCCATAATCTCACGCTCGGCCCGTTCCCGGACGCCCTTGAACGCCTTCAACTTCGCCTCGTCCCCGCTCTTGATTTCTTGCTCGAGCCGACGCAGCTCGTTCTTCAAATGGATCTCCCATTTGTCGCGCTCGCTCGGCTTCGTACTTAAGTAAAGACTCAGTACGCCCGCCTCCGCGTTATGCAGCTGCTTGATGTTTCCTAGTTCTGTTGATAATGCCATGTCGTTCCCTCCTTAGTAAATGAACGCAGCGAGAATCCCGGTGATGAACACAGACATGATCGTGACCGTTGAAAAGTCGTCTTGTATCCTTTCAACAACCTCCTCATCCTCTGATCTTTAGCTGTTAGACATATCATTTGATGGTTTCGCTAGACTGATCAGATGTTTTTAGATGCTGACACCCTTCTCGGAGACATTTAGACCTGATTCCTTTCAATCGGAAGCTTCGACTGTTTGCGTAGCGCGTATAGTTTTTGCAAGTTGAGGAATGTGACTTTCAGGACAGCATAGAACGGGACGGCGAGCAGCATGCCGACGATACCGGCGAGGCGTCCCGCGACGAGCAGGACAAGAGTGATGGTGATGGGATGGACACGGAGTGACTTGCCTTGGACGAGCGGTGAGATGACGTTGGCGTCAAGCTGTTGGACGATGGTGATGGCGATGATGACGTAGAGCGCTTTGACCGGTTCGTCGATGAACGCAATCAGAACGGCGGGTGCGGCCCCGAGAAACGGACCGAAGTAAGGGATGATGTTCGTTGCGAAAATGAACAGACCGAGCGGCAGGAAGAACGGGACGTCGAGCAGCCAAAGAGCGATTGTCGCGAAGAAGCCGACGAACGTGCAGACGATGAGCTGGGCCCGGACGTAACGTTTGATTGTCTCGTGCATGTCGTGCAAAATGTGACGGGCGTTTTGTTCATACGCCTCAGGGATCCACCGCACGATCGCCGTCGCGAGCTTGCCCCCGTCAATGAGCATGAACACGTACAAGAATAGAGCGATGAACAACGTGAACAGTCCAGACACGATCAGCGCGAGCACGCGCCCGAGCGAACCGGCGACGGTGCCGATGAGTGAACCGAGCGCGTCGGTCAACTGACGAATCCACGTCTCAATCGATGCCGCGTTCTGCTCGGCATAGTCCCGAAACCACGCGTATTCCTCGAGCCGTCCGTACAGCAGCAAAAACTGGCGATAGCTCCCTTCGGCAAAACGTGGGAACGCGTCAAGCAGCGCGAGCAGTTGCCTTGTGATGAGCGGTCCGAGCGTGACGACGAACAACACGACGAGGGTGAGGAGCAACAGGAGCACGCTCAAAATCGCAAGTGACCGTCGCTTCCATTTGATCTCAAGGAAATCGACGAGACCGACCGTCAAATAAAACAAGATGCCGGCGAACAAGAACGGTGTCAGTACGGTCGCGAAAAAGATACCGATCGGATAGAACAAAAACTCGACTTGTTTCGCCATGAAGATGATCGTCAAAATGAGCAGTACCCAGATGCCATTACGGAACGCATGCGTTGTCCAAAAGGGCTGCATGGGCGTTTCCCCTTTCTTGAAATATATCTATCTCTTTCCCGATTTCCGGAAGTTCATTCCAACCTCATCTGCTTACCCCATCAAAATATTGTTTATCCCTGTTCCATTTAAGGTATAGCTAATCATCTATGCATATGAAGGAAGGTGTCACCCTCGTGACTTGTCCACGCTGCGGAACGAAGACCCGCTCAAAAACAACTGCTTGTCCGACGTGTGGCCATCGCCCCCGTCGCTTGAAATGGATTGCCATTTCGACCGTGATTGCACTTATCGCATTCATCTCTATTTTAACAGTCGCCTATTTGAAAGAAGCTCCTCGTTCGACAGACTCACTCGCTGACAAAGTCAACTTGAACATCGCCGAAGACACCGTCTCAGCCGATAACGCTTCGATGATTGATTTGGCGACGCTCGAGAAAAGTCTGTTTTCTGTCGGTGCCGGGACAGGGTTTTTAATCAGCCCGCAAGATATTTTGACGGCTGCCCATAATGTTGAAGGTTTGACGACGATGACAATCGACCACGATGGGAAGAAAATTAAAGGGACCGTCGTCGGACGTACCGTCGACATCGCCGTCATCCGGATCAATCAAATGAAAGAGACGCCGTTCATGTTCAGTCACGCGATTGCCGCGGCGGACGAGACGCTCATCACGCTCATGCCGTCTAAACGGATCGAAGGCCAGATGACGTTCAATGAAACCGGGTATGAGCGCGAGTTCGATATCCCGAGACGGGCAATCGGCAGTCCGATTGTTGCTTCAGACGGACGGGTACTCGCCATGCACCTCAAGTCAAAAGCACTCCCGGTCGCCCTGTTCGAACAAGACGTGCTCGCGTTTCTTGAATCGGACACACCAGCGCCACCGTTAGCTAAACTAGCACCGGTCGCACCAATCACGCCACCTCGAAATGAGCAACCTGTGACGGAACCAGCGCCAGCGCCGCAACCAGAAGCCGAGGCCCCTGCCCCGGAAGCTGCGCCAGAACCGGCCGCGCCTGCTGAAGAGCCGATTGAAGACGCACCGGCAACGCCAGAGGAAACACCAGAGCCTGAAGTCGCGGAACCGGAAGTGCCAGCTGAAGAACCGACGACGCCTCCGGTCACAGAAGAACCGGTCACGCCGGAACCTCCTGTGACAGAACCGGCAGAACCGGTGGCGCCTGAAAAACCAGCGGCTGAAGCGGAGAAACCAGTCAAAAAGCAAGAAAGCAAACCGAAAGATCAGCCAAAAGAGAAACCGGTCACAGAAGAAAAACCGGTTAAAAAAGACCAACCCGCTAAACAAGAAAAGCATGTTGAAAAAGAACAGCCCGTTAAAAAAGAACAACCTGCTAAAAAAGAACAGCCTGCTAAAAAAGAACAACCTGCTAAAAAAGAACAGCCTGCTAAAAAAGAACAACCTGCTAAACAAGAACAACCTGCTAAAAAAGAACAGCCTGCCAAACAAGAACAGCCTGCTAAAAAAGAACAACCTGCTAAAGAAGAACAACCTGCTAAAGAAGAAAAAGCTAAACCGGCTGCCACAGAGCGAGACGAAGAAAGCACGCCTTCCGACTAAATCGGAAGACGTGCTTTTTACTCGCCCTTATTCAATTTGCGTTGCACGTTACCGACCGCGGCCCCGAGTAACAGCAACAAAATCGACAGCATCCAAAACGGGATCGCGTCTTGCAAGAGCCAGACGAGAAATGAGCTCAGCGCGATGACGCCGCCGAGCCAAAGAAAATTCCACTGTCCCATATGACTCACCTCGTATCCATCATAGCACATCAATCCGGTGCGCCGCCGCCTGGGGCGGCAATGATTTCGTCATCATCTCACTATGCTCGACCCGCACGAATTGGCCGACCGTGAGCGTTGATATGTCCCCAATCTGCTCGTCTAGATGAAACACGATGCCGTCGAACGGTTCAGCCTCCAACTTCGGTGCGACCCGAATTCGCGCTGCCTCGAGTTCGACGATATAGCCCGTGAATGTGACCACGTTGATCCCTCCTTCCCCCAAATGCGCTCCCCCTCTTTTCTTTTCCCATTTTTTCAAATAATGCTACTTCGTGAAGCGATTGACTTGTATAATAAAGCGACAATCACAAAAGCTGGGAGGGACCTCATTTGAAACACACCATCGACTTACACACCCCAGACTTTCAGCGCACCTTCCTTGAGATGATGCTCCTTGAAGAGTTGATCGAAGACTATAACGCCGAGGCCATCGAGACGCTCATCGTCCGCGGCGAGACGGCTTTCCCGAACGACCCGTTCTTCCCGGCGATGCGCGCTTATCCGCTCATTCGCGAAGGCGATTTCAAGACAGCCAGACAAGTGCTCGAAACCGCGAGTACGATGGGCGACCATTACCTCATCCATTGCCTGCACGGCGCCCTCAGCGAAGACGCCGGGTTTACGTTTGAGGCCGAGCAACATTACTGCCGCGCCGTCGAGCGCTATCCGGACGTGCCGATGACACGGCGCGCCCTTGCCGTCCATTACTTCAATCGTAAATTCTACGGCGAAGCGGGCTTACACATCATGCACTACGTCCGTCTCGCCGGTTTCAGCGAAGAGACCGTGCCGATGTTGCTCGAATTCTTCCAAGCGTTCGACGAGATCCCGCTCGAGATGAACGACGAGCTGCTCAAAGCCGCAATCGGCTATTTGAATGCAAATCCGCGAAACCCGCGGGCCCATTCGCTCTATGCCTCGATTTGCAGCCACCGGGTCGAGATGCTCGTCAAACGTTTGCCGGAAGACGGTCAACTCGACGACGAGACGATCGCGACGCTACTCGAAGTCGAAGAGCACGGCATGTGGAGCGCGACGTACGACGATAGTGAGGACAAAATGTTCCGCGCCATGTTCGCCGACTATATCGATAACGTCGTCTTGCCGAACACGTCCCGAACGTATGTATATCGCCTGCGTCTGCGCTACTGGTATCATCGCCTAACCCACCGCCTGACCGGGGGCTATGCGGATACGATGCGACAATCCTAAACGACAGCCCGAACTCAAAAAGAGTTCGGGCTGTCGTCTGCTTATGGTATTGAATGCTGTCTAACTCACCCCATATACGGATGAATCGGTCCGCGCAGTTCAAATGAGTAGTCCTCGTGATTGACGATGCCGACCGTTTCATCGCTCTCAAGCAATTGAACTAAAAACTCGGCCATCTCTTCGGCCGTATGGTACTTCGCGACGTTCTCACTGTAATCGAAGTTCTCTTCCTCGCGGGCCCGGCTCGCGAATCCGGTCTCGGTCGCAGCCGGTGCGAGCACTTTCGCCCGCAACTTGTCCCCGTTTTGGATAAGTTCTTGGGCGAGTCCTTCCGTGTAGGCGCTGACGAAGAACTTCGTCGCGCTGTACGTGACCCCTTTCGCCGCGATGCGGTAGCCGACGACCGAGGCAATGTTTAGGAGTGTCGCCCCTTCGACCTTGTGGTAGTCACGAACGTACAAGTTCGACAAGACGGTCAGCGCCTCGACGTTCAGACGAATCATGTTTTCCATTTTCCCGACTTCGGCGTCTTTCACAAGATTCGAGTCTCCGAACCCGGCGTTATTGATCCACGTCTCGATATCGAGGTCGGCGAGCGACTCATAGAGTGCATAGACATTTTCACTATATGACAAGTCATTCGTTTTGAGGATGACGTCGCTGTCTGGTGAGATCGACTTGATCTCGTCACGCAATTTTTGAAGCTCGTCCGTGCGACGCGCGACGAGCACGAATGATTTACCCTGCTTGGCAAGCTGCTTCGCCGCCTCGTAGCCGATGCCTGAACTTGCCCCTGTGATGACCGTATATTTCATTCAAATTCCCCTTTTCCATCTAAAATGCGTTCTATCCCGTCATTCCCGAAACGTAGCATCGTCAATCCTTTGAACGTACAAAAGCCGTCCGAGGAATGCTTTTAGCTATCAGTTTCCGTTTCCTAGGTTCGTGCACATGACGCAGGCTTTTCTTCTGTCGTTGAGCCCTCAGAAAATGACAAGCGGCCACCCCAGAGGGCGACCGCTTGCGAAGCTCGTTCATGGCGCCGCAGACTCCTGAGGGGTCAGCAAGCGAAGGGAGACCCAGCAGCGACGAAGTCGCGATGCGGCTCCCTGCTTGCCCCTAGGAAAGCGGAGGCGCCGAAAGGACGAGCTGATTCGATTGTGTTTGTCACGTATTGAATTTTCCGATCAACGTCTGCAGATCGCCCGTCATGTTCCCGAGTGACTCGGCGACGCCGTTCAACTCTTGGATCATCGCGAGCTGTGAATCGGCTGTCTCGCCGACCGAACGCATCGTCTGCGCCATCTGTTCGCTCTCGGTCGCAATCCCGAGGGCGGCCGTGGCGACTTGTTTTGTCGTCAAAGCGATCTCGTTTGAGGCGACACGAATATGTTTCGTGTTCTCAACCGACGTCTCGAGTTGGACGACGATTTGTTGGAACGCGTTTGTCGCTTTCTCCAACAGTTTCGTATTCGCCTCGACCCGCTTCGCACTGAGTTCGTGCCTTGCGAGCACGGCGTTTGATTGGACTTGGATCGATTCGATCAACCCGGCAATCCGTGTCGCCGACTGTTTCGACTGCTCGGCGAGTTTCCGGACTTCTTCGGCGACGACGGCAAACCCTTTGCCTTGTTCACCGGCCCGGGCGGCTTCGATGGCCGCGTTCAAGGCGAGCAAGTTCGTCTGGTCCGTGATTGATTGGATGACTTCCGTGATCAAGGCGATCTCGTCCGACTGATGTTTCAACGCCGCGATCGATTCCCCGGTCATTCGTGTCTCGGTTGCAAGGGCGAGCACTTCTTGTTTCGCTTGTTGAATCGTCTCGTCCCCTTGTTCGGCGAGCTTTAGACTCATCGCGACGTCTTCGCTGATCGTACCGATTGAACGGGCGATCTGTTCGACGCCTTCATCGGCCGCAGCGACCGCTTTGGCACTGCCCGTCGCTTCTTTCGCTTGTTGAATCGTCTCTTCGACGACCGCCTCGATCATCCGCGTCGTTTCTTCAGTTTGCGACGACATCTCTTCCGTGCTGGCGTAAAGCTCTTCCGATTGCGCCGTGATCTCTTGGGCGTTACGGTTCACTTCATTGATCAACTCACGCAAGTTGCCTTTCATTTGGTTGAAGCCGACCATGAGCTGCCCGATCTCGTCACGCGTCAGCGCGTCCAAGTCGGCGCGTGTCAAATCGCCATTCGCGACGACGGCGACTTCGTCTGACAACATCCGAAGCGGAACGGTCACCATTTGTTTCAAGGCGTAACCGGCACCGACCGTCAAGAGTAGGATGAAAATCGCGATACCCTCCGAGTACAAGAGTGCCTTCTCACCTAACTTTTCAAGTCTTCGTTGCTGTTCGAACATCTCCGCCTCTGACTCGGCTTGTAACCGCTCGCCCGTCTCCGTGATTGACGCTGTCACATCCGGCATGAGTCGAAGCGCGAGTCGGTCGATCGACTCTTCGTCCCCTTCATCGATTGCTGCAATCAATTGGGCGGCTAACTCATCATAGCCGGTTGCATAGGATAAAAGATTCTCGAGTTCTGTCTGCTCTTCTTCTGTCTCGGCAAGCTCAATGAGTGTCTGAATCGCCTGTTTCTTGTCTTCTGACCCACGTTGCTCTGCTTCGAGACGCGAGTCCTCTTGCTCGAGTATGTAACCCCGCAGTCCGTACGCCTGACGCGTCATGCCGAGTGATAACTCGTCGGCCGCCTTCATCTTCATCACGTCATGGCTGATCATGTCTTCATACTGAGTCGTCATATTTTGAAGCGTCCATAAGTTATAGCCCATGCCGAACGCGACGAACAATAAAATAAGTCCTATACCACTAAATAATTTTTGCGTTAATGACAGTGTTTTCAATCGTTTCATCTCTTTTGAGGAACACGTCCTCTCCCACCTCTACTTCTCTCTAATTTTGTATTGCCACTCTTATATCGGATAACGAAACCTAATATGTACCAAACAAAAGAAGTCTGACTTCTCATTGACTACCTTTATCAGTTTCATGTTCCAATTTTTGTCACAATTAAAGGGGCTGGGACATAACTAGCCTGTTTTAAAGCTTTTCAATAAAAAGAGGGGTCCGGTCACCGATTTTCGGTGGCCGGACCCCTTCTTTGCACTTCCCCCGATGCCCACGGCGATGAACTTCCGTAGG
>NZ_SJUS01000017.1:0-65814 GCF_004337085.1 Exiguobacterium sp. SH5S13
GTGCCAATCACCGGGGACTCTTATCGATTGAAAGACCATCGGTCAGAACAAACTGTGGCTGATGAAGTGAGCAATAGTGAGCATTATTAAGCGAACGAAATTGTACATAAAGACGTTGACATTTATAGTCATGACGGCGAAGTGCCCGAGGCCGAGGTCGATCCCGATCTTGTGCTCGGCCGGGACCCACGGCTCGTCGTCCTGCTCGACGAGGAGCGACACGAAGAACTTGCCCGTCTTCGTCATCGACACGGTCGCAGAGCGGATGGCCCCGTCGAAGATTCGGTGCTGTGTGAAGCGGATGAACCCGACCTTCGGGAGCCGGACCCGGTCCCCCTCGATGCGGATCGTGCCGTGCTGGTTGTTCGTCGTGTAGGACGCGCGCGCTTTCCGTTTCGACTTGAACACCGGGAAGCCGGCCGTCCCGGCGAAGAACTTCGCGAACGCCGTGTCGAGGTGCAGCTTCGCGTTCGCGAGCGCGAGGCTGTCCGCCTCGGCGAGGAACGGGAACAGCGGCTTGTACGAGGCCGGCGTCGGCGGCTTTCGCTTCGCGCCGCTCCCAGCCTTCGTCTCCTCGTGGATAGCGATGCGGTCCTCGAGCAGCTTGTTGTAGACGAACCGGGCACAGCCGATCGTCCTGACCAGGAAATCGGCCTGTTCCGACGTCGGGTGGAGCCTGTATTTGTAGCCATTCAGCATGTCTCCCCCTCCTCTCGGCCGATGATCGTGATGAACGCCTTCCTCATCCGATACCCGCGACGGGGGAAGGGAAATCTGACGGAATTACGAACTTATGTTCGTCATATCTGTCACAGGGGTGGCCAAGAGGTTTATGTACGGGCGATTCATCTCCCACCTACGCTGGGCCTCGCCCCAGACGCTTAGAGGTGGGAGAATTCTCGCTTAATTATGTTAAAGATCAACTTGTTGTGGCGGTTGGCCTTTTTTATTCATCACACGCATCGATTGCGGTGAGATTTTTAAAATGACGAGTTTTGGATCATCCGGGCCGTCGAACCAGCCCTCAAGTTTTTCGTTCCACACTTTTTCTTTCATCGACTCGTCATCAGACACCGACGTCTCTCCTAAAATCTCGAGATACGTGTCGCCGACCCCGTCCCCGTCGTAGCCGATCAAGACGTGCGTGTACGGATTGTTCTTCAACTCATCGACTTTATCCGTATCTTTCGAGGTTGCCGTATAGAGTGTCAGACCGTCATGGAAAAACGTCATGTATCGGCTGTGCGGCTTCCCTTTATATACCGTGGCCATCGTTCCGACGTTGCTTGCATCTAGAATTTGTTGTGCCGTTGTTTTAGCATCCATTTAAAAAGCCCCCTTATCATAGTCACTCGTATAATCATTCCCTTGCGGCATTTGATTAAACACGAAGACACGAAAAAACCTGCTCGCCGAAGCGAGCAGGTTATAAAATTCCTTAGAAAGGAAGATTAGATTTTTTCAACGTTAGAAGCTTGTGGGCCACGAGCTCCGTCAGTGATTTCGAAAGTTACTGCTTGGCCTTCTTCAAGTGTCTTGAAGCCGTCGCCTTGGATTGCTGAGAAGTGTACGAATACGTCGTCTCCGCCTTCCATTTCGATGAAGCCGTAACCTTTTTCTGAGTTAAACCATTTTACTTTACCTGTGTTCATAATGAACCCTCCTGAAATAAACGCTGTGCGTTCTAGTAGTGCCTTACTAGAAAAAACTGACCAAAAAAAAGCACAAAACTTGTTGGATTATCTTTCATGAAAAATAATCCCAAGCGATTGTGAATTATGTTTCCAGCTATTCTTAATTAAGCACATATGTAATATACCATGGATAAATGCTTCTGTCTACTAAATACTTCGGTTTGCTAAAAATAATTTCAAAACGGGTACATCACATGTAGTGAACGTTAGGAGGACGACTCATATGATGAATCAAATTGACCGCACGCATATCGCTGCCACTATCGCCCGCTACGCGGCCTGGTCGACAGATGAGCTATTGACGGAGACGCTCGCTTGGCATCAAGCGACGCGACACGACCATTATCCTGACCAATCGAAGTCGTACCGCTCCCACTTGCCGATGACGGAACGGATCACACCGGTGACGAGTGCACTCCCGCTCGAGGTCGTCGACGATCTCGTCCGGCCCGTCTGGATGCGTCGTCTCGACGCGGAACATTTGAATTTACTGCAGACGACACGCCATCACGTCGACGTGACCGATTACGGGGCCGTCGGGGACGGCAAGACGGACTGCACGCTCGCATTCCGGCTCGCGCTTCGGTCGAACCGCCACGTCCACGTGCCGGCCGGTGTCTATATCGTCCGTGGCGTCCGGATCCCCTCGAACTGCGTGCTCGAAGGTGCGGGACAGCAGGACACGGTATTACGCTTGGCCGACGGCACACCGAAGCATCGCCGGCTGCTGCGAAATGCGACACCGTTTTATGGGAACCATCACATCGAGGTCGCCCATCTGACGCTCGACTGGAACGTCGAGCGCCTTGGCGACGTCGATCGGACGTCGAGTGGAGACACGGCTTCGAGCGCGTTGACGTTCGCCCACGTCAAATTCGCCTGGGTCCATCACGTCACCGCCAAAGGTGCCGGACTGCACGCGTTCGATATCACCGCCCCTCACTACCATTACCTCGGGGACGGATCGCGTGCCAAAAAAGGCAGCCGCTACATCTGGCTCGATCGCTGCGAGGCGACGAACTATGGGGACGACGGCATCACGACGCATCATAGCGACGCCATCTACATCACGAACTGCTACTGTCATCACCCGCACGGACGTACGCACGCCCACGGCTTCTCCAATTCAAACGGCATCGAGGTCGATGACGGTTCGCGTCACGTCGTGCTCGTCAACAATATGACGGAAGGTTGTTTTGGAGGAGTCGAGGTGAAAGCCCACGGTACGTCCTCGGCCGCCCATGACGTCCATATTTTTGGGCACGTCTCGTATCGTGATAATCGGTCCTTCAATTTTCGCCACATCGGACACCACTTGGCCGACGATCCCGAGTCGAAGACGGCGCGGTTCATCTCGGGAACGAATTTACTATCGATTGAACCGGTACGCTCGAAGCTATACGCCAAGTCATCGCCCCGTAGCCTCGTCGTATCGGCGTATCAAGACGTATTGATCCATGGCTTTACGGCCATCGGTGACCCGTCCTATGATTATACAGGACATCCAGCGCTCGCCGTCCAGTATAAGTCTCGGAACGTTCAATTAAAACGAATTGCCACAAGCGGGTTCGTTTCCAGCCGCGCCGACATCGAACTGTTCGGCGGCGACAACCGGACCGATCACGTCACAATCGAAGATGTCACGTGCCGGAATTCGGCCCCGATCTCTGTAAAGATCGGCGGACAGCTCGCTAACGTCGTGCTAAAACACATCGAAGGCGAACAAAAAAGTGGAGATGTCCTCATCTCCACGAGTAGCCCGGTCGAAGCGCACGACTTATTCGCTTATGGTTTCTCAGATCGGGTGCGAAGTGACGCTTGAGCCGACTCGACGAGCTCATTCAACCGTGCTTCGTCCAAATTGAGCGAACTGACCGTCTGTTTGGCCATCATCCGGACGATGGCTTTGTCGAGGAAGCCCATCCGCTCAAAGTCATAGCCGCTACCGACGACTTCGACGAAGTAGGCGTGTGCTCGTAAATGTTCCCCGTACGCGCCTTCGAGCTCACGTTGCCGCTCCGCCGCGGTCGGCGTGCCGGCGCACAAGTACAATCCGAGCGGACGTTCAAGCAATTGGACTTCATTTTGCTTCAACCAGTCGGTCAGCTCGTCTTGGACTTTCCCCATCCGGATCGATCCCCCGACGATGACGTGGTCGACCGTTGCCCAATCGACGTCTGGCTCATCGACCAAGTTTTGAACGTGGACGTTTCCGGACAACCGTGCGGCCAAAAGATGGGCGACTTTCTCGCTCGTACCATATCGTGACGTATACGCAATCAACGTCTTCATCTCGTTTCCCCCTTTTAAGTCGGAATCTACTCTTCCTATTCCCGAATGCCTTGGAGAATACTATACGCCCGAAAAAAACTCGCCGCTTGGGCGAGTTTTTTGTCATAGTTTATACACTTGTGCCTCGTACGGACGAAGCGTGAACGGTTCGATTGGCTCCATGTTGCCGATGACACGGTCTTTGACGTCATACGGCAATGTCCGTTCTTGTGTTTCAGCAGAGAAGTTGCACAGCACGAGCCACGTCTCTCCTTCGAGCGCCCGCGTGAACGCGTAGACGGCTTCGTCTTCAGGGAGCAACAGCTCATACTTCCCGTAGACGACGACCGGATTCTGTTTCCGCAGCGCGATCAACTGACGGTAGTAATGGAAGAGTGAATTCGGATCAAGACGTGCCGCTTCCGCGTTCACGTCAACGTAGTTCGGATTGACATCGATCCACGGCGTACCGGTCGTGAACCCACCTTGCGCGTCAGCCGACCATTGGACCGGCGTCCGCGAATTGTCGCGTCCGCGGGCGTGGATGCCGCGGAAGATCTCCTCGTGCGTCAACAAATCGTTCGATGTGTAATCGCGATACGCGTTGAGCGTCTCGATGTCACGGTACTTGTCGATCGAGTCGAACGCGACGTTCGTCATGCCGAACTCTTCGCCCTGATAAATGTACGGCGTCCCTTTCAACATGTGCAGGAGTGTCGCAAGCATCTTGCCAGAGACGACCCGGTACTCATCCGAATCGTTGCCGAATCGCGAAATCGCCCGCGGTTGGTCGTGGTTGCTCCAATACAGGCTGTTCCACCCCTCTTCCTCGAGTCCTTCTTGCCAACGCGAGAAGATCGTCTTCAGCTCCGTCAGCTTCCAGTCGGTCGGATTCCACTTCCCAAAGCTACCGTTGCCGACGTCGACGTGCTCGAAATGGAACACCATGTTGAGCTCGTCACGGTCTTCACCAGTGTAGAGCTTCGCCTCGTCGACGCTGACACCCGGCATCTCCCCGACCGTGATTGTATCGTACTTCGACAACACTTCACGATTCATCTCTTGCATGAACTCATGGATGCGCGGCCCGTTGAAGAAGAACGGCGTTCCGTCTCCGTAGCCCGTCCCGCGCGTCTTCCCGTCCGGATAGCTTTGGTCTTTCGAGATCATATTGATGACGTCCATCCGGAAACCGTCGACGCCTTTGTCGAGCCAGTAAGCCATCAAATCGTACACTTCGCGGCGCAGCGTCTCCGACTCCCAGTTCAAGTCGGGCTGTTTCTTACTGAACAAGTGCAGATAATATTCGTCGCTCGCTTCATCGTACGCCCACGCGCTGCCGCCAAAGAAAGCCCCCCAGTTCGTCGGCGGCTGACCGTTCTCGCCTTTTTTCCAAATGTAGTAGTCGCGGTACGGGCTGTCTTTCGAAGACCGAGACTCCATGAACCATTGGTGCTCATCGGAAGAATGGTTGACGACGAGGTCCATCATGATCTTGATGCCGTGACGGTGCGCCTCTTCGAGCATCGCATCGAAATCGTCCATCGTCCCGAACTCATCCATAATCGCACGGTAGTCGCGGATGTCATAGCCGTTGTCATCGTTCGGCGAATCGTACACCGGTGACAACCAGATGACGTCGATCCCGAGTTCAGCCAAATAGGACATCTTTTCCGTGATGCCCGGGATGTCCCCGATTCCGTCCCCGTTCGAGTCGTTAAAGCTGCGCGGATAAATCTGATAGACGACCGCTTCTTTCCACCATTGTTTCATAAAAGTCTCCTCCTCATCATCGGTTCAAATCTGACGTCATCATCGTACCTTGTCCCGCCGCCTGTGCCTATCCATGATATGATTAAGATATGCACAATCTTGCTATTATAAAGGAGTAATTCGATGGAAATCGGCTTTTGTGGCTATTCGTATCACACAGCAGCATATACTTTTCCGTTCGCCAACCGGTTGGACACGTACTTGATCCGCTTGCAGACTGAAGGGTCGGCCCGAATCCTCGTCAACGGGGAGACATACGTCGCGCACCCCGGCGATCTGTTGCTCGTCAAACCGGGTGACTACTATGAGTTGAATATCGATACCCCGGCGAGTGGCGACTATCATTTGTTCTGCGCTGGTCCGACGCTCGACGCCTGGTGGTCGACGACTACCCGCTCACAGCTCACCACGATCTCGATTGACCCTCGCCTCCTGTCGCTTTGGCAACACGTCACGGAAGAGGCACGACGACCGACCGATGAACAGAGCACAGCGTTGATCGAGAAGTTGACCGAGGCGCTTCTGCTCATGCTCGATCGGTCGATGCGAGACGTCCGGACGAATGTACGTCCCCCGGTCGTGTCTCGCATGATGCGTTATATAGAAGGAAACGTCACCGCCGACTTCAAAATTGACGACGTCGCCGCTGCCGTCGGCTTGAGCGTGTCGCGGACCGTGCACCTCTTTAAGGAAGTGACCGGGATGACGATCATCGAGTACGCGCACACGATCCGGCTTCAGCTCGCCGAAGAGCAAATGCGGTATACACAACACTCGCTCGAACGGATCGCCGAGCTGTCCGGGTTTCGAACGTATCCCTATTTCCACCGGATTTTTAAACGGAAATATGGCGTCGCACCAGGGGTGTACCGCACACTTCAACAAAAAAACGAAAAAAAATAATCAAAAAGTGATCCATTTTTTGAATCGCTCCGTTAGATGGGTGTAAACAACGACAACCACTCACAAAAAAGGAGCGATTGAACATGAAGAAAAAAACAATGAACAAATTTGTTGCACCGGCACTGGCACTGGGGTTACTCGTACCATTGAACGCACAGGCAGCTGACCACTCTCCAACAGCGAGCACACCAGCTGGAGACCTTCGTGCCACGCTCGACCAATTACTATCTGAGCATTATGTCTTAGCCGTCACATCGATGATGAAAGCTTACGACGGGGCACCTGATGCCGAAGTCGTAGTAAAAGCACTCGATCAAAACGCGCTTGACATGACGCCAGCCATCGCCTCAATCTACGGTGATGCAGGCGCGGCTCAGTTCGAAGACATCTTCGCCGGCCATAACGACTACTCGCCTGACTTCGTCGAAGCTGCCAAGTCAGACGACAAAGAACTTCGTGCCGAGGCTGAAGCCGAAGTCGATGAGTTCGTCGAAGAGTTCTCGACATTCCTCGATGCTGCGACAGAAGGCAACTTACCGAAAGAAGCAGCCGCTGACGTCCTTGAACTTCACGAAGACCAAGTTCTCTCGGTGTTTGATAACTACGTCGCCGGTGACTACGAGTCGGCTTACATGACATACCGTGAAGGCTACAAGCTCATGTTCGACATCAGTAAAGCCCTCTCAGGAGCAATCGTCACGCAAATGCCTGACAAGTTCCCGACACCTGCTGACACGCCAGCTGTAGAGCTTCGTTCGACATTGAACAGCCTCGCCGGTGAACACTTTGCCCTCGCTGCGATCGGCATGCAAAAAGGCTACGACAAAGCGGAAGATTTCGACTACGTCAGCTGGGCTGAAGATCAAAACACGCTCGACTTTAAAGCAGCCATCGGTTCGGTCTACGGTGACGAAGGTGCGGCTCAGTTTGAAAAAGTATGGAACGGGAACCACATCACAGCACAAGGTGACATCGTCGCAGCAACACTTGAAGGCGACGAAGCTAAAATCGAAGAAGCACGCATGAAACTCGATCAGTTCGCTGTCGACTTCAGCACGTTCCTCGATGCGGCGACAGAAGGCAACTTGCCACAAGCGGCCGGTCAAGAAGCGATCATGCAACATGAGGCACTCGTGCTTCAAACGTTTGATCAATATGTAGCCGGTAACGCAGATGCAGCTTGGATGTCATTCCGTGAAGGATACGCGTTCATGTTCGGTGTTGGTGAAACACTTGGTAACGCGATCGTGACACAAATGCCTGACAAGTTCGCTGAAACGACAATGCCTGAAGCGATGCCTGAAACAGGTCTCGGTGGTGCACAAGCACAATCAATGAATACCCTTTACGCTGGCCTTGCTATACTTGGCGGAATCATGCTCGCCTTTGTCACGCTTCGCAACCGTAAACAATCTGTTCAATAATAAATAAGGAGAGAGCCCAATGAACAAGCGCCATTTGTTTTTGGCGCTCTCTCTATTTTGTTTCGGCTTCTGGTCGTGGACGAGCGCTCAAGAATCGTCATCACCACCTGTAGAAGAAAAACAAATAGAGGAGAGCCCAGATTTATCGGCTGAATTCTCACTTCTACAGGAAGAGGTGAAGAAACTTCGTTTAGCCGAGGAAGAGGAAAGCACTAAAGCCGTGACACCTGTCCAGATTCAAATCCCGAGCATCAATGTCGACACCGCGATCGAACAAGTCGGCGTGCTCGATAACGGACAGATGGGCGTACCCGTTGACGAGAATCAAGTCGGCTGGTTCGAACCCGGTGTCAAACCAGGCAGTAAAGGCAACGCCGTCGTCGCCGGACACGTTGATAGTAAGACGGGGCCCGCCGTCTTTTATGAACTCGATCAACTGAAGACAGGCGATGACGTGACGATTATCGACGAGAACGGCAACACGCTGCGATTTCGTGTCACAAAAACAGAGAGTTATGACACGAAAAATGCCCCGATCGACGAGATTTTTGGCGCCACGTCAAATCGCAACTTGAACTTGATCACGTGTTCCGGTACGTTCGGGGACGGCGGTTATGACCAACGTTTCGTCGTTTACACGGAGCTTGTCGATAGCGAGATCAAGTCGACAGTCGAACTCGACGCCCCGACGAACGTCACGTTAAGCGGTAACTTGCTCACATGGCACGCGGTCCGTGACGATGCCGTCATCGGCTACCGTGTCTATGAAGTCATCGACGGGAACGCGACACGTATCGAGAGCGTCCCGTCACACGCCCGGAAGAGCGTTGAAGTCACGAACGGGCAGGCAACGTATTACGTGACGGCGATCGACCGGCTTGGAAATGAGTCGAAGCCGTCTCAGACAGCGAAGTAGACACGAAACGCCCTTGGATAAAAAATCTAAGGGCATTTTTTCTGTTTTCCATATATAGTGAATGTAGCAAAAAATGCATAGATTTAGGATAAGGAGTTTCAAGTCATGAGGACTCGACTTTCACAACCATTCGCAAATCAGTTAAAGAGAAGAATTCGCACCATTTGGGGTGTGAACGATTCGTATTATTGGTACCCTCTTTCCACTTCTCCTCGACTCGATGTGATTGCATTCGACAGCGATTATATTGAAGATGTTGATCAAAAAATCGAAGAAATCCGCCAATGGGTATGGGACCAAGGGACGGAGCTTATATTTGAACTGCATGAGGACCGTACACTATGGCAAATCGACACCGCTTCATTAGATCCTTGTTATGAAGGTCGTTATTTAGAACGCTATTGGTTTGACCAAAAAATGAACTGGATCATTTATGCGTCCCACGAAAGTACAATTAGCTTTGGTGGGCATGGATTGATCACATCACTCCAGTCCTACTGGTCGGATTGGCAGGAGCATCTGTCCGTTTTAGACAATCGATTTTTTGAGTAATGAACTTCACAAAAAAAGACGCACCCATTTTTGATCAATGAGTGCGCCGTACTTACACAAAGCAAGGAATCTGCGGGTTGAACGTCTTGTTGTTCTCCGTCATGACCTGCTTTTTAATTTTGCCTTCTCCGAGATAGACGATACGGTCGGCGAGCGCTTCCGCGTCTTCCTCGTCGTGCGTGACAAAGATCGTCGTCGTGCCCGTCTGTTTGAGGAGACGGCGCAAGTCGTCGCGGATCCGGTGTTGGAGCGACGTGTCCAAGTTACTGAACGGCTCGTCTAAGATCAAGAGAGACGGCTTCGGTGCGAGCGCACGCGCGAGCGCGACACGCTGCTGCTGACCGCCGCTCAGCTCATACGGATAGCGATGTCGGAACTCAGATAAGTTCACGAGCGTGAGCATCTCCTCGACCCGTTCGTTCCGCTCCTTCCGGCTGAGCTTATGGAGGCCGAAGCGGATGTTCTTCTCAACGGTCATGTGCGGGAAGAGCGCATAGTCTTGAAACACCATGCCGACGCCGCGTTGTTCGGGCGGCATAAACTGGCAGTCGTCACAACAGACGCAATCGTTGACGACGACGACGCCTTGATTTGGCATCTCGAGACCGGCGATCAGGCGCAAGATCGTACTTTTCCCCGAACCGCTGTCGCCGAGGAGGGATACGATTTCGCCTTTCGTGATCGAGAGCGAGAACCCTTTGATCGTCTCTGCTTGCGCACCTTTATAGCTGAAGTGTAAATCGTTGATTTGAACAAACATTAGTCGGCCTCCTTATCAAGCACCTTATGGAACACAAAGATTAACAATCCGCTCATGAGAACGATGACGATCGACGCGAGCGCCGCTTCGTGAATCTTCTCATCACTGACATATTTGAACGCCTGCGTCGCAAGCGTCGAGAAGTTGAACGGCTGCAAGAACAGCGTGAGCGGCAACTCTTTCATAATATCGATGAAGACGAGGATGAACGCGCTCATGATCGCCCCTTTGATCATCGGGATATCGACCCGGAAGAACGTCTGCACCGTGCCCCAACCGAGCATACGTGACGCTTCCGTGAACGACTTCCCGACTTTCTCGAATCCGCTCTCGATCGAGTTGTAACCGATGGCGAGGAAACGGATGACGTAGGCGAAGATGAGCATGATGAGCGTCGTCCGGAACACGAACGTCTGTCCGACATCGAGCGCGAGCGCTGCTTTTAGCACCCATTCGTCTAATAGTAAGAACAACGTGATGACAGCGATGGCGATGGCCGCTCCCGGGATCGAGTAGCCGAGCGTCGTCACTTTCGAGATGACGCGCGTCATGTTCGATGGGAACAGCCGCGTATAGTTGGCGATGATGAGTGCGAATACGAGAATGATGATTGTCGCGATAAAGGCGACGCTCACCGTGTTCCAGACGAGGCGGAAAAATTCAGCCGTGAACACTTGCTCGAACGTCAAGAACGTCCAAGCGACGAGTTGGATGAACGGGATCGCAAAAGCGATACCGAAGATCGTCGCCACGTAACCGAACACGGCGTAGCGGTGCCAGCCGTTCAACGGTCTTGGCTTGAGCGGCTTCACTTTTGTCGTCGCATAGCTGAACTGCTTGCGGCCTCGGACGAGTCGTTCCGCCATCAAGATGGCGATGACGATGATCATGAGCGTGCCGGCAAGTTTTAACGCTGAAGACGTGTCTTTCATACCGAACCACGTGCTGAAGATGGCCGTACTGAACGTCTGGATCCCGAAGTATTTGACGACGCCGTAGTCGTTCAACACTTCCATCAAGACGAGACTGACGCCACCGATGATGGCGACGCGCGAGATCGGGATGACGACGGTGAAAAAGATATCCCACGACCCGCGTCCGAGGATGCGGGCGTTCTCGATCATCGACGATGACTGGTTGTGTAGGAACGCGCGTGTGATCGTATAAATGTACGGATATAAGAACAACGTGAAGATGAAGATCGTCCCTTGGATCGTCATGATATTGAAGTACGTCTGATCCACGGTGATGCCAAACTCGTTGCGCAGCGTCGTCTGGATGACGCCGGTGTAGTTCAAGATGCCATGATACGTGTAAGCACCGATATACGGCGGTATTGCGAGCGGCAAGATGAGCGCCCATTTGAAGAATCGCCGTAACGGGAAGTCATACACCGTGACGAACCAAGCGAGGCTCGTTCCGATGATGGTCGTCAAGAAACCGGTCACGAGCATGATGAACAACGTGTTCCTCACGTACGTCGGCAGCAGATATTCGCGGATGTGTTGCCAATTGTCATTGACCGGTGCGAACAGTTCTACTAAGACAACGATTCCTGGCAGGACGATAAACGACAACGCGATAAAGCTCAGGATGGACCATCCATTCAGTTGTCGTTTGATTGCATACCAGTTCATGTCTTACAGCTCCCGTTTCTTTCATTTACTTCCTGTCCCATCATATCAGTTTCATCGTCCCGGTCATACCTTTAGACTGTCAGGAAACGCAAAAACCTTCGGCCTGAACATGCGTTCAAGCCGAAGTCGTCTTATTTCCAACCAGCTTCGTTGAAGATGCGGATGGCTTCTTGCTGATTTTCACCGAGAACAGATAGGTTGATATCTTGTTCTTTGAACTCACCCCATGATTTGAGGAGCTCGTTCGGCTCGACTGATTCGTTGACCGGGTACTCGTAGTTGGCGCTTGCGAACTGCTCTTGCGCTGACGGGTCAGACATGAACTCCATGAGTTTCTTCGCGTTGTCAGAGTTCTTTGCCGCTTTCGTCATCGCGATTCCAGAGATGTTGACGTGCGTACCTGTCGTGTCTTGGTTCGGGAAGAAGATACCGAGCGCTTCAGCGACTTTCTTCTCTTCCGCGTCTTCTGAGTTCAACATGAGACCCATGTAGTATGTGTTCATGATGGCCACATCACCTTCACCGGCGACGACGGCTTTCGCTTGATCACGATCGTTCCCTTGTGGGTCACGTGCCATGTTGTTGACAAGACCTTCTGCCCATTCTTTCGCTTGGTCGACACCGTTCACTTCGATGAATGACGCGAGGAGCGAGATGTTGTACATGTTTTCAGATGGACGAACGAGCACTTTCCCATTCCACTGTTCTTCCGTGAGCGCTTCGTACGTCGACAAGTCTTCCGGCTTCACGCGATCTTTCGCGTAGACAATGACACGTGCACGCTTCGTGAGACCGAACCATTCCTTGTCCGTGTCACGGTATTTTTCTGGGATGTTCGACTCAAGCACATCGCTATCGACCGCTTGAAGATGCCCTGCTTCTTTTGCCTGGTGCAAGTTCCCGGCGTCAGCAGTAATGAAGAGATCCGCTTCCGTGTTCTCACCTTCTGTGTTCAAACGTTCGAGAAGTTCATCACCTTTTCCTTCGACGACGTTGACTTTCACGCCCGTCTCTTCTTCGAACTGTTTGTAGAGCTCTTTGTCGACATCGTAATGACGGCTCGAGTAGACGTTGACGACTTTTGATTCTTCTGCCGTCTCATTGTCCCCCGTAGTAGTCGTCTCTTCAGTGCTCGCGCAAGCCGCAAGCAGTGATGTCGTAAGTGCTGCTGAAAGTCCAAGTGCCATGTACTTTTTGTTCATTTGTAATTCCCCCACGTTTTAGTCTCTTTGTTGGTAATGATAATTACTCTCAATCACTATAATCAATGATAATCATTCTCATGTCAACCTTTTTTTGAAAATGTTGACATTGCTTATGTATTTATAACTTAACAGTTTTGACGATATCATTTCTTGACTTCAAAATGATGGGGCGCCTATAGTTGAAATGAAAAGACCGTCTGGTCGGTACAGAAAGGAGTGACGCAATGACAAACCGATCAACTATCACGAAACAAAAACTGTTAGATGCCGCAACCGAGATCATCATGGAGCACGGTGTGCACCAACTGACATTAGATGAAGTCGCGAAGACCGCTGGTGTCTCAAAAGGTGGCCTGTTATATCATTATCCGTCGAAAGAAGCGCTTTTGACCGCCATCGTCGAACGGCTTCAAACCGAACAAAACGATTTATACGAATCACTTCAGGCTGACGGCCACGGTCCGGTCGAGGCGTTCGTCCGCTTATTCGATGAGACGAAACTCTATCCGGAACGCTCACCGATTCATATCGATGCCGAGAAGATGATCGCCTTCTTGACGTTATTCGCCGTCGATCAAGCGTACGCCGACCGTTGGAAGCACGATATCGACACGTTCTTCGCCGGATTTCAACAGACGAGCGATCCCGTCGAGACGATGATCATCCGCTACGCCCTTGAAGGGATGATGATGTCCGAACACTTCAATGTCGGCGTCCCCCCTACCGCTTTAAAACAAGACATTATCGCTCGACTCATCGAGCGCGCCCGACACATCGATTCGGGAAACTAGACTAATTATTAGAGGAGAAATGAACCCCATGCAAAAGATCACGACCTTCTCCGTCAACAACAAGTTTGCCGTTTGGTTGATGACGATCATCTTAACGGCCGCCGGAATCTTTGCCGGCCTGACGATGAAACTAGAGACACTGCCTGACATCACGACACCGACCGTCTCGGTGACGACGATTTATCCCGGTGCTTCCCCTGAACAAGTGCTCAACGAAGTGAGCTCCGTGCTCGAAGATCGCTTGAAGAGTTTGAACGGTGTCGAACAAGTCCGTTCGTCTTCGTTCCAAAACGCTTCGAACATTCAAATCGATTATGATTTCAGCACGGATATGGAAGCGGCTGAACAACAGGTCAAAGATGCACTCAGCAACGTCGAGCTGCCAGAGTCCGTCCAAGACCCGCAAGTGTCACGCCTCAGCTTCGACGCTTTCCCGGTCGTCGGGGCAGCCGTTTCAGATGAAAGCCTCGATTTGGCTGAGTTGACAAAACTTGTCGAAGACGAGCTCCAACCGGCCCTTGAAGGTGTCGAAGGTGCCCAGCTCGTCCAAATCGCCGGTCAAGAAGTCCGTCGCGTCGAGCTTCGCTTCGACGAGGCCGCACTTGCTGAATACAACTTGACAGAAGATGCGGTCAAACAGTTGATTCAAGCAAACGATGCCCGCATCGCGCTCGGCTTGTACGAGCTCGGGGATACGGAACAGGCCGTCGTCATCGACGGGAAGTCGGAGACGCTCGAAGCGTTCCGTGACCTGCAAATCCCCTACTCACCAGCTCCAGCTGCTGAACCGACTGTCCCAGGGGCGCCAAGCGGATTCCCGGCTGGCGAGACACCTGAATTGCCAAGCGAAGTCCCAGGCACAGTCCCACCTGCGAATGTGCCGACAACAGTCCCGACCGTCGCTTTAAGCGAACTCGCGACAATCGAAGACCGCGGCATCGAAGAATCGATCTCGCGGTCGAACGGAGAACGTTCGATCGGGATTCAAGTGACGAAGACACAAGACGCGAACACCGTCGACGTCGTCAACGCCGTCAAAACGATTTTAGACGACTTTGAGGCCGAATATGATACGGCGAACGTCTCAATCACACTCGACCAAGGTCAGCCGATTGAAGCATCGGTCGAGACGATGGTATCGAAGGCGTTACTCGGCGGACTATTCGCCATTTTGATCATCTTAGTGTTCCTTCGTAACTTCCGTTCGACGATTATTGCTGTCATCTCGATTCCGCTATCGCTCTTGATGGCGCTCATCGTCTTGAAGCAACTCGATATCACGCTCAACATCATGACGCTCGGGGCGATGACCGTCGCGATTGGACGCGTCGTCGATGACTCGATTGTCGTCATCGAAAACATTTATCGTCGACTCACTCGTCCGAACGAACCGTTACGCGGCAAAGCGTTGATCATCGCCGCGACGAAAGAAGTGTTCGTCCCGATCGCGTCATCAACAATCGTGACGATCGCCGTCTTCTTGCCGCTCGGTTTCGTGACCGGCTTCGTCGGCGAACTGTTCTTGCCGTTCGCCTTGACCGTCGTCTTCGCCTTGCTCGCTTCGCTCCTCGTCGCGATCACGGTCGTACCGATGATGGCCGATTCGTTCTTTAAAAACCGTGACAAGCTGAAGCCGGAAGAAGGACCCGGTAAACTTGCCGAATGGTACCGCGGTGTGCTCAACTGGTCACTCAACCATAAGCTCGTCGTCTTCGGACTCGCGACACTTCTCTTGATCGGCAGTTTCGCCCTCGTCCCAGCCATCGGGGTCAACTTCTTGAACCAAGGTTCGGATAAGACGCTGTTCGTCACGTTCGACCCGGAACCGGGACAGACGCTTGACGACTCGATCGCGGCTGCTGAGATCGCCGAGACATACTTTATGGAAGACCAGCCGAACGCGACCGACGTCCAGTTCACGGTCGGTGGCGAAAACCCGCTCAACCCGGGGAATAACAAGCAAGGGATCTTCATCGTCCAGTACGACCCGGACACAGAAGACTTTGCCGACGTCAAATTGGCAGACATCGAACAATTGAACGAACTTGCCTCAGGCGGAGAATGGAAAGAACAAAACTTCGCCGGCGGTGCCGGAACGAGCGGTGTGACGTATAACGTCTACGCTAACTCGCTCGAAGATCTTGAAGCGATTGTCCCGACATTCATCGAGACGATCGAAGAAGAGACGGACTACGTCCGCCAAGCGACGTCTGATCTTCGTGAGTCATACGTCCAGTACACGTTCAACGTCGATCAACAAGCAGCAGCTGAAGCTGGCGTCTCGGCCGCTCAACTCGCTCAAACGATCGGTCAGTTCCAAGCACAAGCGAGTCCGCTCGCCAGTGTGACGATCGATGACAAACAGCTCGACGTCATCATCCCGACGGAACAAGTCACGTATGACAGCATTGAAGACTTGCAAGCGCAAGAAGTGACGACGCCGTTCGGACCGCGCCCAATCTCAGACTTCATCGAAGTCGAAGAAGGCACGACGCCGGACACACTCGTCCAGCGCGACGGCAAGCTCCTTGCTACCGTCAGCGTCGAACTTAGCACGGACAAGGCGACGGAAGCGTCGGCCGCCATCGAAGAACGTGTCTCTGACATCGATCTCCCGACTGGCGTCTCGTATGACGTCGGCGGTGTGACAGAACAGATTCAAGAATCGTTCACGCAGCTCGGCCTCGCGATGCTCGCAGCCATCGCCATCGTCTACTTGGTGCTCGTCGTCACGTTCGGCGGTGCCATCACCCCGTTCGTCGTATTGTTCTCGCTCCCTTACGCGATCATCGGCGGACTCGTCGCCCTCTTGATCACGGGAGAAACGATTTCCGTATCTGCTTTGATCGGTGCGCTCATGTTGATCGGGATCGTCGTCACAAACGCGATCGTCTTGATCGACCGCGTCATTCATAAAGAAGAAGCCGGTCTATCGACGCGTGAAGCGTTGCTTGAAGCAGCCGGTACGCGACTCCGTCCGATCCTCATGACGGCGCTCGCGACAATCGGTGCCTTATCACCACTCGCCCTCGGACTCGAAGGCGGCGCACTCATCTCGAAAGGTCTCGGTGTCACCGTCATCGGCGGACTCACAAGTTCGACGTTACTGACGTTGCTCATCGTCCCAATCGTCTATGAGTTCTTCGCCCGGTTCCGCAAGAAACAACAAGCATAATTCAAAAAGAGATTTGACCGAGAACCGGTCAAATCTCTTTTTGTGTTCAATCACATTGCCTACACCTTGACCCAAACGGATAAGTTTGAGAAAATTCTTACGTTTTGAACGTATATGCGAAAGGATGAATCACATGCAACGTCTTATCAAATGGATTATCGGCCTTTCGCTCTTATTTGGCTTGAGCGCGCTCGGGAATTGGATCGTCGCCGTGCTCGCTTTAAAAGTGCCAGGGAGCGTCATCGGCATGGTCCTGTTACTGCTCTTATTGATGACCAAGATCATCCGCGTCGAATGGATCGAAGATAGCGCCGGCTTCTTGACGAAGCACCTCGCCTTTTTCTTCATCCCGATCGCGGTCGGGCTCATGTCGTATAGCTCGCTTTTAAAGGCGGAAGGCATTCCGCTCTTCCTCGCCTTGATCATTAGCATGACGATCGGCCTCGTCGTGACGGCGCTCGTTTCCGGAAAACACGGTGAGGCGTCATGACCGTCTTCTGGATATTGATTACCATTGCCGTCTATATGTTGAGCCGGAAGCTGTCATTCAAATGGGCGTCCCCGTTCACGAACGTCGTCTTTTTGAGCACGCTCACGCTCATCTTGTTATTGCTCGGCTCTGGACAGACGTACGACACGTATGCGCCGGCGAAAGATGCGATCACGACACTGCTCGGGCCGGCGACAGTGGCGCTCGGCTTGCCGCTCTATCGCAACTTGCCGATCCTGCTCGCTCGGGCTAAACGAGCGCTCGGTGCCATCGTGTTCGGGACGTTATCAACGATTTTCGTCGCTGTCGGTCTCGGGACCGCACTCAAGTTGACGGATCACGTCTTGCTCGCCTTGTCCGTCAAATCGGTGACCTCGCCGATTGCGCTCGAGCTGGCACGACAGTTACAAGGTGACGCCGCGCTCGCCGCTTCGGTCGCCGTCGCCTGCGGCATCCTTGGCGCCATGCTCGGCCCAGTGATTCTATCTATGTTCAACGTGACCGACCCGTTCACGCGCGGACTCGCCCTCGGGACGATCAGCCACGGCATCGGGACAGCCCAAGCCGCGACCGAACATCCGCTCTCAGGCGCGACCGGTGGTGCCGCAATGGGACTGACAGCCATTCTCACGTCGTTCTTGTTGCCGTTGCTACTCCCTGTTCTTTTCTAATTGACAAGCGTTCAAAATATTTCATAATATGTGACATCTCATATTATAAGTGAACTACTCACCACTTATTTGCTTCGCAACTTGAAGTGGGAGCTTCTTGGGAAGACCGTGCTCTTACCAGCCACGGTTGTGGACCAAGCTCGTCGGGCAGTCCCTGCCCTGAAGTGTTTCAGTCGGCGAGACGCAACAGGTTGAGGCTCGCGTTGACGTCGCGGTCATGGTGCGTGCCGCATGCGGCGCATGTCCACTCTCGGACGTGCAGATCCTTCTTGCCGCCGTTCCCGCCACAGGCCGAACAAACCTGGGTCGAGGCGAACCACGGGTCGGCCTTGATGAGCGTCCGTCCATAGAACCTCGCCTTATATTCCAGCTGGCGGACGAACTCGCCCCACCCGGCGTCCCCGATCGACTTCGAAAGGCGGCGGTCCTGCATCATCTCTTTCGGCTTCAGCGTCTCGACGACGACGACTTGGTTCTCGTCGACGATGCGTCGCGACAGCTTGTGGAGGGAGTCGTGCCGTCGGTTCTTGACCTGCTCGTGTTTCTTCGCGAGGACGAGCCTTGCCTTCTCGCGGTTCCTGCTGCCGGGCTTCTTGTGGGAGAGCGCGCGCTGCGCTCGTCTCAGCCGTGCCTCGGCCTCGCGCAGGTTGCGCGGGTTCGGGACCTTCTCCGTCACCATCGCGTCGTTCGTCATGACGGCGAAGTGCCCGAGGCCGAGATCGATCCCGATTTTGTGCTCGGCCGGGACCCACGGCTCGTCGGGCTGCTCGACGAGGAGCGACACGAAGAACTTGCCCGTCTTCGTCATCGACACGGTCGCCGACCGGATCTCGCCGTCGAAGATTCGGTGCTGTGTGAAGCGGATGAACCCGACCTTCGGGAGCCGGACCCGGTCCCCCTCGATGCGGATCGTGCCGTGCTGGTTGTTCGTCGTGTAGGACGCGCGCGCCTTCCGTTTAGACTTGAACACCGGGAAGCCGGCCGTCCCGGCGAAGAACTTCGCGAACGCCGCGTCGAGGTGAAGCTTCGCGTTCGCGAGGCTGTCCGCCTCGCAGAGGAACGGGAACAGCGGCTTGTAGGAGGCCGGCGTCGGCGGCTTCCGCTTCGGCCCGCCGTTCGCCTTCGCCTCCTCGTGGAGGGCGATGCGGTCCTCGAGCAGCTTGTTGTAGACGAACCGGGCGCAGCCGATCGTCCTGACCAGGAACTCGGCCTGTGCCGCCGTCGGATAGAGCCGGTATTTATAGCCCTTCAGCATGTCTGTCCCTCCTTCACACCCGGCGTCAGGATGATTCTCTTCCCATTCCGATACCCGCGGCGGGGGAAGGGAAATCTGACGGAATCAAGAACTTATGTTCGTAATTATGTCACAGGGGTGCCCAAGAGGTTTATGTACGGGCGATTCATCTCCCACCTACGTTGGGCCTCGCCCCAGACGCTTAGAGGTGGGAGAATTCTCGCTTAATGATGTTAAAGAAGACGGTTGCTTTCTTTTTTGAAAAGGAGGAAGGACAATGAAACGTGTACAAGGTGGAGTCGCGCTTGTGACGGGCGGTGCCGCTTAAACGAATCGGAAAGCCGGCCGACGTCTCGAACCTCGTCTTGTTCCTCGCCTCAGACGAGTCGAGTTACTTCACGGGCGCCGAGTTCGTCATTGACGGCGGTGTCATCATCCAGTAAACGATGGACAGGCGCTTCGGTCGCCTGTCCATTTTTCAAACAATTTTGATACTTCTCCAAACGGTTCCCGTGCTACACTAAAACGGATGAGAAACGATATGGGGAGGTATTTTTTATGCAAGCAAAATTGATTGAACGGTTGATGACGTATGCCAAAATTGACACGCAATCTGACTTTACGAGTGAGACGACGCCGTCGACGGCGAAACAGTGGGATTTGATCCGCCATCTCGAGGCCGAACTGAAGGCGATTGGGCTCGAGGACGTCGAGACCGACGAGTACGGCTACTTGTTCGCGACGTTGCCGAGTAACGTCGACCATGACGTGCCGACGATCGGGCTGCTTGCTCACGTCGATACGGCGACCGATTTTACGGGCACCAACGTCAATCCGCAACTCGTTGAACACTATGCGGGTGGCGATATCGTCTTGAACGAGGCACTCAATGTTATCTTGTCACCGCGTGACTTCCCCGAACTTGATGATTACGTCGGCCATACGCTCATGACGACAGACGGGACGACGCTCCTCGGTGCCGATGATAAGGCCGGCATGGCTGAAATCGTCACGGCGGTCGAATACTTACTGGCGCATCCGGAAATCCCACACGGACCGGTCCGGATTGCGTTCACACCGGATGAAGAGATCGGGCGCGGCCCCCACAAGTTCGACGTCGCCCGCTTCAATGCCGACTTCGCCTACACGATGGACGGCGGTCCGCTTGGCGAACTTCAATATGAGAGTTTCAACGCCGCCGGAGCGACCGTCACGTTCCACGGCACGAACGTCCACCCAGGCAGCGCCAAGAACAAGATGGTCAACTCGATGAAACTGGCGATGGCGTTCCATAACCGCCTTCCGGCCGACGAGGCACCGGAGCATACGAGCCATTACGAAGGGTTCTTCCACTTGAACGGATTCTCGGGTGATGTCGAGACGACCGTTCTCCAATACATCATCCGCGACCACGACCGGACGAAGTTCGAAGCCCGGAAAGTCTTGCTCGAGAAACTTGTCGCCGAATGGAAACAAAAATACGGCGAGGCACGCGTCGACTTGAAGATGGACGACCAGTACTACAACATGGCCGAGAAGATCGAGCCGGTCAAACACATCGTCGACACCGTCGCCGACGTCATGCGCGAGCTCGGGATCGAACCGGTGATCGAACCGATCCGCGGCGGGACCGATGGCTCGCAACTGTCGTATATGGGTCTCCCGACGCCAAACATCTTCACTGGCGGCGAGAACTATCACGGCAAGTTCGAGTACGTCTCCGTCAACAATATGGAAAAAGCGACACACGTCATTATCCAGACGCTCCGCACGTTCGCCGAACGCGCGCGAGCATAATCTATGCGCCTCCAATCATTCTCTTCTACACTAGAGACATTGGAGGCGATTTTTATGAAGCATACGTTTCACATGAACCTTGACTGGACCGGCGGACGTAACGACGTCGGCACGATCGAGGCCGAACGGTTGAAGACACAAATTTCGATTCCCCCGGAAATGGACGGACCGGGTATCGGGACGAATCCCGATGAGATGCTCCTCGGAGCTGCGGCGACGTGCTATATCATCACGCTCGCGGCCATGCTTGGACGGAGCGATCTTTTTCATCAAGGCATCACGATCGACGCCGAAGGTATCGTCGACGTGACGAACGGCGTGTTCACATACGAGACGATCCGTTATAAAACCGTGATCAACGTCCGCGCTGCGGCGACCGACCGGGATATCACGCTCGTCGAACGAATTGCTAAGAAAGCGAAAGACGGCTGTATGATTTCACGCGCCTTGGCCGGCAACGTGACGTTCGAGCTCGACACGACGGTCGTCCGCACGGGCTGACGATGTACCGGTTTGAACGACCGTTAAAAGAAGGGGTGATCGTCAAGCGGCGCAACCGCTTCGTCATGGACGTGTTGCTCGATGACAAGATTGTCGCGTGCCACTGTCCGGTCACAGGGCGAATCGGTGATCTCGTCTTCGACGGTGTGCCTTGCCTCGTTTCGGCGGCAAACAATCCGCGACGCCACACTGCTTTCACGGTGGAAGCCATCTCGATTGACCGAGACAAGCGCTGGATCGGCATCCATCAAGGACGGGCCAACGACTACGTCGAACATCTCTTGAAAGCGGACGCTTTGCCGGTCTTTCCGTCTCCAGAACGTGTCGAACGTGAAATCGTGTCAGGCGGTTCACGCCTCGATTTCAAAGTCGATGCAGTCTACATGGAAGTTAAAACACCGCTGACGGAACTGTTCGTGACGCCGCTCCCTCGCTTTGAAGGAAACGCAAGGCAAACCCCTGTCGAGACGAAACGGTTCATCCGTCATCTTGAAACGCTGATCACGACGTTGCCACAAGCAGGCCGGGCCGTTTTATTGTATGTCTTTTTATATGATGCGCCTGTCTTCACCGGCAATCCGAAGCGGAGACATGACGAGGCCATCCGCCGGCTGATCTGTGACGCGATCGCGGACGGGTTCGAAGTCTGGCAGTTGAACTGCGAAGTCACCATAGAAGGCATTACCCCGCTGCGCTGTCTCGAGACGACACATCACTTTAAATAAAAAAAAGCCATCCTGCGATGACTTTTACTGTAGCAATAGCGGCGTGACGTACGCCTCGATGACAGCGGAGACAGCGAGGAGCGGGACCGCGATAAATAAGAACGTCTTGACCCCTACGAGCAATAGCGCTTTGAACGTGACGTCCGTTTCTTTTCCTCGTAACTTCTTCCATACATGACGGTTGAGCGACAGTCCCATCGCCGCCCCGAGCAGAATCGCCGAGATCTCGGTGACGCCGTGCGGTAAAATCCCGAGAACGAGCACTTTGACGACCGACTCGCCCGTGAAACCGACGAGCATGGCGACGAGGCCGATGACGGCAGCGTTGATGACGACGAACACATATGGGATGAAGAGCGGGATCATCCCGAGCAAGAAGGCGAGCAACGTGACACGTGTATTGTTCACGAACAAGGCGATCATCATGTCACGTGGACTCGAGTCGAACGTCAGCCCGCTCGCTTCAAACGATTCGCCGAGTTGGGCTAAAATCTCGTCGACTTGTTCGGCCGCGACGAACGTGCGGAATAACCAATACGAGACGACGCCTGTCACGAAGAACACGAGCAACAGTCGGACGAAATCCTTGCGGTAGTAGTCGTTCCACGCCTCGCGGATCGATAGTGATGTTTTCATGAACGATTCCCCCTTATCCATTCATACGAATCCGTTCCACATTTGTTTCATATTTACCCGCGACTGCGCGTTTTTAAAAAACGTGATACAATACACGTCGTAAACAAATCAGAAAAACGAGGTATTCTATACATGATTACAGTAAATAACGTAAGTCTTCAATTCGGTGGCCGTAAGTTGTTCGAAGACGTGAACATCAAGTTCACACCAGGCAACTGTTACGGCTTGATCGGCGCGAACGGTGCCGGTAAATCAACATTCTTGAAAATTCTTTCCGGTGAGCAAGAGACGTCAACGGGTGACGTCAGCTTCTCACCTGGCGAACGTCTCGCCGTCCTCAAACAGGACCATTATGCGTACGAAGACCAGGCTGTGCTTGAAACAGTCATCAAAGGTCATGAGCGCTTGTATCAAGTCATGAAAGAAAAAGATGCAATCTATATGAAAGAAGATTTCTCTGACGAAGACGGCATGCGTGCCGCTGAACTCGAAGGTGAATTCGCTGAGATGAACGGTTGGGAAGCCGAGTCGGAAGCCGCAACGGTGCTTCAAGGTCTCGGCATCACTGACGCGTCGCACCATAAACTCATGAGCGAGCTCACGGGTGGCGAGAAGGTCAAGGTACTCCTTGCCCAAGCGTTGTTCGGTAAGCCAGACATCTTGCTCCTCGATGAGCCGACGAACGGACTTGACATCAAAGCGATTCAATGGCTCGAAGAGTTCTTGATCAACTTTGAGAACACTGTCATCGTCGTTTCCCACGACCGTCACTTCTTGAACAAAGTTTGTACACACATGGCTGACCTCGACTTCGGTAAGATTCAACTGTACGTCGGGAACTACGACTTCTGGTACGAGTCGAGCCAACTCGCATCGCGCATGGCCAACGACCAGAACAAGAAAAAAGAAGAGAAGATCAAAGAGCTCCAAAACTTTATCGCCCGTTTCAGCTCGAACGCCTCGAAGGCGCGTCAAGCGACGTCGCGTAAAAAGTTGCTCGATAAGATCACACTGGACGACATCCGTCCGTCATCACGCCGTTATCCGTTCGTCGGTTTCTCGATGGAACGTGAAATCGGAAATGACGTCTTGTACGTCGACAACGTCTCGAAGACGATCGACGGTGTCAAAGTACTCGACAACGTCACGTTCTCATTGAACAAGATGGACAAAGTCGCTTTCGTCGGTCGCAACGACGTCGCTATCACGACGCTCTTCAAGATCCTCATGGGTGAGATGGAGCCAGACACGGGTACGGTCAAATGGGGCGTGACGACGATCCAGTCGTACTTCCCGAAAGACAACTCGGAATACTTCGAAGGCTCAGATAAGAGCATCTTGGACTGGTTACGCCAGTTCTCACCAGCTGACGAGTCAGATACGTTCCTCCGTGGTTTCCTCGGCCGTATGCTCTTCTCTGGCGAAGAAGTCATGAAGAAAGCGTCTGTCCTCTCAGGGGGAGAGAAAGTTCGTTGCATGCTCTCGAAGATGATGCTCTCGAACTCGAACGTGCTCGTCCTTGACGATCCGACGAACCACTTGGACCTCGAATCGATCACAGCGCTCAACAACGGACTCGAGACGTTCAAAGGCGTACTCCTCTTCAGCTCACATGACCATCAGCTCATCTCGACGATTGCGACACGCATCATCGAAGTGACGCCGAATGGGATTGTCGACAAAGAAGCGACGTACGACCAGTTCCTCGAGAACGAATCGCTTCAACAACAAGTCGAATCACTTTACCAAAACGCATAATAAAAATCGATCGGCGCGTGCGCCGATCGATTTTTTTATTTGACCTCGACTGTCTCCATGACGTGTTCATGGATGTCGTGTCCTTTCGTCACATGGACTTGGACGTTGTACGTACCGGTCTCAGGGAACGTATGCTCACCCGCATAGCTCCCGTTTTCCGTTTCCTCAAGCTTCACCCAATCGTGCTTATCCGCACCGTCTTTGAATACTTCAAGTTGAACGTCCGCACCTGTCAGCGCCTCATGGTCAATTTCAACGTTGACTGTGAACGGGCTCGCTTCATTCGCCGTCACTTGCTTTGGATCGAGCATGATATCGGCCCCGGCGTGTTGGTGATGGTCTGATTCAGCCTCAGCATCCGTTTCTGGATGGCCGACCGTCACGTTCGCCGTCGGCATCGTGTGCATCGCCCGCGCCGTCACATGGACTTGGACCGTATAGACCGCTTCATCCGCAAACGTTGCTTCCGTCTCATAGACCCCGTCTTCCGTGAGCGAAGCTTTCAGCATCTCGCTCTCTTCCTTGGCACCGTTCTTCCACACTTCGAACTTGATCTCGTCCGCGTCATCGACCCCTGCGCCGTCTTGCGTGACGCGAACCGATAACGTGACCGCTTCATCTATTTCCGCTGTCGCCGGTACGTTCAATTCTGCTTCGACGGGCTCCATCGACTGCACCATCTCCGTCGCATTGTCCGCCTCTTCTGTCCCGCATGCCCCGAGGACGAACAGACCGGCTAACCCTGTGGCCATCCCGATTCGTTTCACTGTTTGTCTCATCATGACCCCCCTAGTTAATCGCTTACACGTTTCACACTTTGTTCATGATATCATCCTTTTTCAGGAAGTGTGTGAGGATTTTGTGATATTTACCACGCCTCCTGCTCATAAATTAAACACAAAATTTGAGAGTCATTATCCAAAAATCCCTTTGCCTATTTTTAGGTTTATCACGTGTTTATCACCAAAACGGGGTATATAAAATATATACACAGCTCAATATATGGAAAGCCTTGACACCAAGATACATACACCAAGAGTGGAGGCGAAAGGAAAAATGAAGAGCAAATTTGTACGGTTATTGATGGCTTTGTTGATCGTGCTGGCACCGTTAGTCGCCTATCCAAAATCAGCTGATGCCGCTGCTTCGAAGTTCATAACGAGCGTGAACACGACGAGTAAAGTCGTGGCATTGACGTTCGATGACGGAGCGGATGGTGCGAATACGAACAAGATTTTGGACATACTTGCCAAGAACAACGTCAAAGCCACTTTCTTTTTGACTGGAACCGGCGCCAACCACCATCCTCAATACATTAAAAACATCGCAGCTAAAGGTCACCAACTAGGTAACCACTCGTACAGCCACCCATACTTCACCCAGTTGACCGCCACTCAAATGAAGACCGAACTCGACCGTACCGAAGCAATTGTTAAATCACTGACCGGTAAAACGACAAAACCGATCTTCCGGGCTCCGTTTGGCGCCGTGAACAGCGCCGTCTTGAGCGGTGTCGGCGCTGCCGGCTACGCTTATACGATCCAATGGAACATCGACACGATTGACTGGAAAGGGCTCACTGCTAGCCAAATCAATACGAAAGTCCAAACAAACATCAAACCAGGATCGATCGTTCTCATGCACACTGGCGCTGGCGCACCGGGCACACCGCTCGCCTTGCCGACGATGATCTCGCAACTGAAAGCGAAAGGCTACAAGTTCGTGACAGTTTCCCAATTGCTCGCTTACCAATCTACTTCAACCGCTAAAACGTATACTGTCAAATCAGGCGACACGCTCTATAGCATCGCCCGGGCTTACAACGTCACCGTCGCTGCACTCGCTGCCGCTAACAAGATTACGAACATCAACCTAATTAGTGTCGGTCAAGTGCTCGTCATCCCAGGAACAAGCGTCACACCACCCCCAGCGACGACTGTCAAATATACGGTAAAAGCAGGCGATACACTCTACAAGATTGCGACACTGTACAAAACGACCGTCGCCAAAATCGCTGCCGCCAATAACATCACGAACATCAACCTGATCAGCGTCGGTCAAGTACTGATCATCCCAGGCACAACCGTCACTCCTCCGCCAGCGACGACCGTGAAGTATACCGTCAAGTCAGGCGACACGCTCTATAAGATTGCGACGACATATAATACGACCGTCGCCAAAATCGCTGCTGCCAACAACATCACGAACATCAATTTGATCAGCATCGGTCAAGTACTCACAATTCCTCGTTAACCACAAAAAAGATGATGCCGCGGCATCATCTTTTTTGTTTGCTTCATTTCACTTCAAACTGTTCCGCCTCGGTCGATCCAGCCAGCGCTGTCGTCGACGACTGTCCGCTCGAGATGACGAGTGAGACTTCATCGAAGTAGCCGGTGCCGACTTCACGCTGATGGCGCGTCGCCGTGTAGCCGTGTTGTTCGGCCGCAAATTCGGCTTGTTGTAACTCAGAATATGCTGCCATCCCACGCTCTTTATAGCCGCGGGCGAGCTCGAACATGCCGAAGTTGAGCGAATGGAACCCGGCGAGTGTGACGAATTGGAACTTGTAGCCCATCGCCCCGATCTCTTGTTGGAACGTCGCGATCTCGTCGTCAGACAGCTTCTTCTTCCAGTTGAACGAAGGTGAACAGTTGTAGGCGAGCATTTTTCCAGGATACTTCGTATGGATTGCGTCCGCGAACTGGCGTGCCTCGTCCAAGTCCGGTTCCGACGTCTCACACCAGACGAGATCGGCGTAAGGCGCATAGGCGAGACCGCGGGCGATCGCCTGCTCGATGCCGGCCTCGGTCCGGTAGAAGCCTTCCGGCGTCCGGTCGCCGACGATGAACGGATGGTCAATCGGGTCGATGTCACTTGTGATCAAGTTGGCCGCATGCGCGTCCGTCCGGGCAACGATGATCGTCGATACGCCCATGACGTCTGCTGCGAGGCGCGCCGCGATCAAGTTTTTCACAGCCGTTTGCGTCGGGAGCAATACTTTACCGCCGAGGTGACCACACTTTTTCTCCGAAGACAGCTGGTCTTCTAAGTGGACACCGGCCGCACCAGACTCGATCATCGCTTTCGTCAGCTCGAAGACGTTGAGCGCACCGCCGAACCCAGCTTCCATATCGGCGACAATCGGCGCGAACCAGTGCGTATCCCCTTTCCCTTCCGCCGTTTGAATCTGATCGGCCCGTTGCAGCGCCTGATTGATTCGCTTGACGACGCTCGGTACCGAGTTGGCCGGGTACAGGCTTTGGTCCGGATACATATGCCCTGATAAGTTCGCATCAGCGGCGACTTGCCAGCCGCTCAAGTAGATGGCCTCAAGCCCCGCCTTCACTTGTTGGATCGCCTGATTTCCGGTGAGCGCCCCGAGCGCGTGGACGTAATCCCGTTTGTGGAGCAGGTCCCACAGACGTTCCGACCCTTTCGTCGCGAGCGTATGTTCGATCAAGACCGATCCACGAAGCTTCATGACGTCGTCGACTCCGTACGGACGCTCGACCCCGTCAAACCGTTCCGACTGAAAAATCTTCTCGAGTTGCATGCGTTGTTCATTCATTGTTATTCCTCCTGTATTATATTAGTTTTATTTTAATTAAATTGTTATATAACAGACGTTGCAAACTTAATCCAAGTAGGCGCAGCATTCGAGTGCCGACTTGAACGTCGAATGTTCCATCCCACAACTGCGGCAGACGTTTTCCTCGTCCCGCTCTTCCGGTTTGCGGAACACGACGACTTCCTCGACCGGTTCTTTCATGATTTGGAGCGAACCGTCCGTCCGGTCGAGCACGAGGCGCATCAAGTCGTTGCCGTATACGAATGCGGTATTGGCGAGCGTCGCTGTCGACTCTCCAGAGACGATGCGGCGGATGACCCAACGTTCGATTAACTGTTCGCTTTCGATTTTTTTCGTTGTCATGATGATGCTCCTCCTTTTAAGTTCAATTCAAGTGTCGACTGTGTCAAAAACTGACGGCGGCGGCGATGCAAGATCGGTTCCGTGTACCCGCTTGGCGAATCCGTTCCTTCGAACACTAAGTCTTTTGCTGCTTGATACGCGATCGAGTCGGTCACGTCCGGCGTCATTGGCCGGTAGTTCGGGTCGGCCGCGTTCTGCTTGTCGACGACTTCAGCCATCCGGTACATCGTCGCTTCGACTTGCTCACGCGTACAGACACCATGATAGAGCCAGTTGGCCACGTGTTGGCTCGAGATGCGGAGCGTCGCCCGGTCCTCCATCAACCCGATATGGTGGATGTCCGGCACTTTCGAGCAGCCGACGCCTTGCTCGATCCAGCGGACGACATAACCGAGCAGCCCTTGCAGGTTGTTCTCGAGCTCCTCCCTCACTTCATCGTCTGTATAGACGCGTGTCGCGAGCGGAATCTCGAGCAGGCGTTTCCGTTCGCTGTCGATATCGAACGACCGTTGCACCAACTCACGTTGGACACGGAACGCATCCACTTGATGGTAATGGAGCGCGTGGAGCGTCGCGGCCGTCGGCGATGGGACCCAGGCGGTCGTCGCGCCGGACTCAGCATGGGCGACTTTCTCCCGCATCATGTCGCGCATCTTATCAGGCATCGCCCACATCCCTTTGCCGATTTGGGCTTGTTGATAGAAGTCGGCCGCGAGTCCGGTCAAGACGTTCAAGCGTTCGTAGGCATCGAGCCAAGCCGACGTCTTCATCTCGCCTTTTTTGCGCATCGGCCCGAACGTGAGCGACGTATGGATCTCGTCACCGGTCCGGTCAAGAAAACCGGTGTTGATGAAGACGATTCGCCCCTTCACGCGTTCGATGCAGTTTTTCAAGTTGAGCGACGTCCGTCTCTCCTCGTCCATCACACCGACTTTGAGCGTATGGCGCGGCAAGTCGAGCACGTCTTCGATCGCGTCGAACAAGTCGTTCGTGAACGTGACTTCTTTTGAACCGTGCATTTTCGGTTTGACGATGTAGATCGACCGTTCCCGCGAGTTCCGTTTTGAGTCGAGGTGACGGCTCGCGATCAGTGACGTGAAGATGCCGTCGAGGATTCCTTCCGGTACTTCCCTTCCTTGATTGTCGAGCATCAAATCTGTCGTCATCAAGTGACCGACGTTCCGAATGAACAGTAAGGAACGTCCCGGTAGCACGACGTCTCGTCCGTTTCTGCCTGTGTAGCGGCGGTCTTCATTCAGCTGGCGCTCGAGGGGCTTACCGCCTTTCGTGAACGTCGCTTCGAGCGTGCCGTCCATCAGCCCGAGCCAGTTTTTGTACAGGTGGACCTTGTCCCGAGCGTTGACGGCTGCGACCGAGTCCTCACAGTCGACGATGGCCGATAAGGCAGACTCGAGTTCGATATCGGTGAGCCCTGCCCCATCCGTGCGGCCGATCGGATGGTTCCGGTCAAATTTCAGTTCGGCATGGAGGCCGTTATGGACGAGCACTAAGCTCGTCGGACTGTCCGGATTCCCGACGTAACCGACGAAACAGTCATTGCTGAACGGGACGTCTTGTCCGTTGATGATGACGTATGGTTCATCGGCGCGAACCGCGTATCCTTCCGCGTCCCGGTGCGAACCCGTTAGAAGCGGGAACGTGTCGTCGAGGTATTGTTTGGCGTAAGCGATGACCGCTTTACCCCGGACCGGATTGTAGCCGGCCGACTTCGTTTTTCCGTCCGCTTCATCGATGACGTCCGTTCCATACAGCGCGTCATAAAGACTTCCCCAGCGTGCGTTCGCCGCGTTCAGCGCATAGCGTGCGTTGTCGAGCGGGACGACGAGCTGCGGTCCCGCTTGCTGTGTGATCTCCGAATCGACACCCGAGACATCGATACTAAAATCAGGGACGACCGGTTCGATGTAGCCGATTGATTGGAGGAAGCGCTCGTAGCCGACAATGTCGAAATTTGGTTTCTGTTCGCTGTACCACTTCTGTAACAGTCGCTCAAACGACTTCCGTTCGTGAAGCAACGCCTCATTTCGAGGAATGAACTCGTCTAGTATGCGCTCGACTCCTTGCCAAAACTGATGGCCCGTCTCGGCTCCTGGCAATACATGAGCCGAGACGAAGTCGAGGAGCTCCCGATGTACGCGATAAGTACCTACTTGTGTATACTGTTCCAAGCCTTCACATCCTCCCGTATTTGTTGTTATATATCAGTTGACTTTAATATAGACTATTATATAACAGTTTGGCAACAGTTTTTTTAAACTTTTTATTTGCCCACAAACGAAAAACGCGTTACGATAGATTACATGACCCATCAATGATTGAGTCATCAATTAGTTAAGGAGGGTTATGGATGCGCGAATCTTGTTCGCCTAGCGACCAAATTCTCTACAACGTCATCACTGTACAAAAAGAACTCAGCCAGCTGTTCGATACCGAAATGGATGGACTGAGCCTGACCCGATACGATATTTTGAGCAACTTGAATCACGTCGGTCCGCTTCGCCAACGCGAGCTGCAACAGCGCGTCGATGTCGATCACGCGGCCATCACCCGTCACTTGAAACAACTCGAGACGCAAGGGCTGATCGCTCGTGAACGATGTCTTCAAGACAATCGTGTCATCTACGTCGACTTGACCGAGCTCGGTCGCGACAAAATTGCACATTGGACCGAGCAAAAGAAGTGCTTATCGGACCGACTTTTTGTAAACATGAAGGTAGAGGAGCAACAACATTTGCTCGACCTGTTAAATACGTTACAACACAATATTCAACACGAAAGGAAGACCCTAACATGAACACGACAACACAGAAAGACTTTATGGAGATTGTAAAAGGACGCCGTTCGATTCGCGTCTATGACGAGAACGTCAAAATCTCGAAAGACGAAATGACACAAATCCTCGAGGAAGCGACGACAGCACCGTCTTCGCTCAACCTTCAGCCATGGCGCTTCGTCGTCATCGACAGCGCCACCGGAAAAGAGACACTCCTCCCGCTCTCGAGCTTCAATAAGCGTCAAGTCGAGACGTCATCGGCTGTCATCGCCATCTTCGCCGACTACCAAATGGCCGACTACACGGAAGAGATCTTCAATTCTGCCGTCGAGCGCGGCCTGATGCCTCCTGAAGTCCGCGACCGCCAAGTCGACATGATCAAAGGCATCTTCAAAGACGCACCGAACGAAATGATCAAAGACAGCATCTTGCTCGACTCAGGCCTCGTCGCGATGCAGCTCATGCTCGTCGCCCGTGCCCACGGCTATGACACGAACCCGATCGGCGGCTACGATAAGAAGAATATCGCCGAAGCGTTCGGTCTCGAGAAAGAACGCTACCTCCCGGTCATGCTCCTCTCGATCGGTAAAGCCGCAGAAGAAGGTTACCCGTCGGTCCGCTTCCCAATCGACCGCATCACAGACTGGAAGTAAGCAAAAGCTCAATCGCGTCGAGGCGATTGAGCTTTTTTTCATCCGATGTATTTGACGACCTCGTTGAAGTCGCGGCGCGTCTTCGGCGCGAAATCGCGAGCCCGGTAACCGAACGCGACCATGGCCGAGAGCGACCACGCCCCGCGTTCCATGACACCTTCTGAAATCAACAGTTCGTCAATCTGTTGTTGGTTGAACCCTTCGATCGGACATGAGTCGATCCCGATTTGGGCTGCTGCCGTCATCATGTTGCCGAGCGGGATGTACGTCTGGCGCTTGATCCACTCTTGGAACACTCGCTCATCGTCTAACAGACGATAATCTTGTTCTTGGAACTCCTGCACTCGTTTGATCCGGAGCGCATATTCGTCCTCGGTCCGTCCTTGGACGCCAGTGATGATGTGGCGCAGATAGTCCGAATCATAGCGCATCGCCTCAGGAGTCCGGGCCAAAATCAAGACGAAATGGCTTGCCGTCAACGCTTGTCCTTGAGCGCCCCACGTGTTGTCTTTAATTTTTTGAAGTAAATCTTCGCGGCGAACGACGACGAACTGCCACGGCTCGAAGCCGAATGAGCTCGGTGACAATCGTCCCGTCTCCAGGATAAATTCAAAGTCGCTTTCATCAATCTTGCGGTCCGCGTCGAACTCTTTCGTCGCTTGACGCCAACGGTACGCTTCTAAAATATCTTTTTTCTTCACTCAAATCCACTCCCCATTACCAAGATGACTCCATCATATCAAATCGATAAATGAGAAACCGTTCATGAAGATTCTTCAACGGCAATCGGACGTCTTGGACGTAACGGAACGGTGTCTCATCATTCAAAAAGTGTAAATAATCGTCGGACGGATAGTAGAGGATGATATCGACCGAACGCGGCGAGAGCTCAACCGAGTCGAGAATATTGGCAACGACTTTGCGGAACACTTGAACCGAAAACGGGTTGAAGAAATAAAATCGGTTCGCCTCAGGTGGGATCATAAACCGTTCGGCATACGCGCACTCGAACTGGATGCTCCCACGCGACCGATGCTTCTTCGTATAGTTGACCCAGTTTTGAAGCGCCTCCTCGTGATAGCCCCCATCCATCTCGACCCCGATGGCGCGGACACGGAACGTGTAGGCGAGATAAAACGGCAACCTCCCTTTCCCGGATCCAAAGTCGACGACCGTGTCCGTCGGCTCGAGCGGATAGGCGTCGCGCAACAAGTCGAGCGCAGCATATGGGGTCGGCTCATAACGATGGTATTCGACCGAGGTCGGGAAGCCTTGCTGAGGCTTCACCGTCTCGATTTGTAGCAGTCGTTCATATTGTTGTTCAGTCATGAAAGTGTCCCTTCTTGATTTTTTGGAAGAATGAATCATGCAACGCCTCGGCCAAGTCGATTTCGCGATCAAGGTACGGCTGACGCGACATCCAACCTTCCCCGGCATAAAGTGCCAGTGCGACGAAACCACTGCCGAAGACGACTGCCGCGAGCGGACGGCCGTCAAGGAACGCATATAGGCAAATCATGGCGATGATCGTGACGCTAACCCGCAACATCCAATGGCTTCGCCTAATCTGTAACTGATACTGAGTCCACATATGGAGCCAAGCGATTAGGAGAACCGACAAGAAGAATGACAAAATTGAAGCATGTGTCCATCCCCAATCGACGAGCACCGGCCTAAACAACGAAACGACCACACCATATTTAATGATCAGCTTAACGATATGATAGGACAGCGAATAGCGCTTCAACACCTTGATGAGCGCATCGCCGGTGCTTCGCGTGACATCTGCTCGTTCGACCCAAATGAAAAACGTATCGCTGACGACAAGGAGCAGGAAGAGCACCGCCCAAACGAACGCCGAAACGTCGCCGACCCAATCAAGACCACCTTGCCAGAACAAGATATACTGATAACCGAGAAAGAAAAAGAGCGGAAACACGACGTACAATCTGAGCCGCCACGTTTTCCAACGCTTGGCCGCATGGTCCATCACGCGTCGCTTCAATAAATACCGAGCTGTCATCGCACGGCCACATGTTCAACCATTTCAAACAACGTCCTGCTTACCGATTGAATCGAGTCGCGCAGCTGTCGTTTCGCCGCTTCCGTCTCAAAACCGGCGTTCCCGATATGAACATCCATGTGAACCTCCTCGCGACCGATTTGCATCATTTGGCATGGTGCGCTAATGTGGATAAGCATGTGTTCTTGTCTATCTATCATACCATGCCCCAAACATAGCCTTGACAACAAAATCCCCCGTAAAGGAGTAAGTACTATGCAACATTATCTAGCCATCGATATCGGTGGAACGAGTATCAAATACGGAGTCGTCCAAACTGATGGGACACTTCTGTCGAACGACCACGTCCCGACCCCTAAGACGTGGAAAGCATTTCTCGAACAGATCGATGCAATCGTGAACAACACGCAAGCCGCGGGACCGATCCAAGGAATCGCCTTTAGCGCTCCAGGCGCCGTCGATTCGTCGACCGGGGTGATTCACGGCGTTACCGCCCTCCCCTACATTCACGAACAGCCTTTCCTCGAGCCGTTTCAAGACCAGTACGACTTACCCGTCACCGTCCTAAACGACGCGAACGCGGCAGCGCTCGCCGAAGGATGGACCGGGGCCGCCGCTTCTTTGAAACGTTATGCGACAGTCGTCATCGGCACGGGTGTCGGTGGTGCTTTTATCGACTCGAACGAAGTCATGGTCGGTTCACACTTCCATGGCGGCGAGTACGGCTATTGGATTCTTGACCCGAATGCCCCCCACCCGGACGGCACGTGGAGTAAAGTCGGTGCGACGGCCGTTCTCGTGAAGCGGTGCAGTGATCGCCTCGGACTGCCCCTCACCGGCAAAGACGTGTTCGACCTTCAATCGGACTCACGTATCCATGAGGAACTCGAAAACTTCTATCGTTGGAATGCGATTGGACTCTACAATCTCCAGTTCGGACTCGACCCGGAACGGATTTTGATCGGCGGCGGCATCAGCCGGCGGCCTGAAGTCCGTGACGGCATCAAGCGTCACCTCGATGTGCTCACGGATTCGTTCGGCACGTTCCGGATCGACGTCGAGACGTGCGCCCACTTCAATGAGGCCAACTTGATCGGTGCTGTCCGGTTCCACCTTTTAACGAACTAAAAACAGGGTTTCCATCACCGCTTGGTGAAGGAACCCTGTTTTCTATTGTCTGATGCGGTCCTCATGCAAGTGGTGATACACCTCGTCCCGGATGGCTTGGAGCGTCCGATCATGAACAATCACGTGGGCGCGAATGATGCGGTTCGTCCGCTCATCGATTTTCCGCGTCTCTAGATAGCGATCTAAGATCGGTAAACTGAAGTCATCGATTGGCAAATACGTAATCGGGATCACTTCCTGTCCCGATTTAACGGAGACTTGTATCCCGTTCACGTCAGGAAAGAAGTGCGACTCGTAATACGGCTCGATGATGAGCTCGTCTTTCATCGCGTCCCTTACTTCGGGAATTGTCGTCGGCAAGGCAATAAAGTACACCATCTGATCAAACGAGAACGAGACGTCTTGTAACGAAACGTGCAATGCCGCCGCCTCACGCTTGGCGATGTGACGTAAGATGAATAGATAGCAAGGTCGGCTCGACAGCAGTATGGTCCCAACAAAGGCGACCGCCATCATCATGACGCTAAACTCACTCATAGCACCACCCCTTCCCAGCGACAGACTTGATTTTTCCCGCGTGACTTGGCCGCATAAAGCGCCTGGTCCGCACATTCAATCAACTGTTCGACCGTCTGATCACGAAGCGTATGCTTCGAGGCGACGCCAAAACTGAGCGTCAACTGCCCGCCCGGTTGTTGATTCCCGTGCGTGAATGTTGTACCGAGCACGGCTGAACGAATCGTTTCGGCCACGTGCGTCGCTCCGATCTCATCGAATTGCGGGAGCAAAACGACAAACTCTTCGCCGCCGAACCGATACGCCATCTGTTCATCGGGTACACTTCGGCGAATGACGCTCGCGAGTCGCGTCAACAGTTCGTTCCCCGCCAAATGGCCGTTCGTATCGTTATAATGTTTGAAGTGGTCGATGTCCATGACGATGAGCGACAGTTCGTCTTCATCACACTCGCGGAACAATACATCCAAATCTTGCTCGAACGAGCGATGGTTCTTCAAACGAGTCAGTCCGTCACGGAGCGCGAGCGTCTCAATCCGTTGATAAAGCGTCGTCTGATGCAACGCAAGCGATGCTTGTTCCGCGATGGGCCGAACCCCATCGATTTTTTGAGGGGTGATCGGCTTCTTGTTGACGACGTTATCGATGACGAGCAATCCGTACGGGATACCTTGATGATGTAACGGGAAAATTGTGCACTCGTCCATCTGTAACTCTGTATGTAATAGTCGTAGGACCGCATCATCGGTGATGCTCGCATAGACGTGTTGGGGTCGGCCCGAGTCGAGTGTCTGTTTAAACACATGATTGGAATTAAATGGGAACGTCATTTTACGAATCCGTTCGTTCAATGGCTCATCGTGTGTCGAGTCCGTCTCTTTCTCGTCAATTAAATCTTGAAGGTCATAATGTTGCCGTGTGATTTCTTCCCAAATTTGGTACCCTTCCTCGGGATTCATCGGTCCCGTCCCCATGACGCCGTAAATGCTGTCTTTTTCCGGGTCGGCAAAAAAGATGATTGAGCGGTTGAAGCCGAGCCCATGACCTGCCGTCACCGATGTCAAAATCGTCTGTAGGAGACGGTCCGGGTCGAGCGTATCTTGCATCGTGAAGCTGACTTCACGAAACACGTTCAATTGACGAGAGCTTGTCGTCAACATCCGTAACCGATCCGATCGTTCCCGTTTCAATTGTTTAATATAACCGAACAAGAGCGCGGCACCGAGTCCGAAAAAGATATAACTGAGCAACAACGGAAACGATAAGTTTCCTGATTGGCTATAGACGAGCAACCAACCGACAAGAGTCGCGGTCACCATGCCCGTCCATTGAAAACAGATGAGGCCGGTCGCGATGAGCAGCAGCACTGACCAATGTAAATCATAAAAGTCGAACAGAATCCCATGCCAAATCACGACAAGGCTACTCGCCCCAACGAGTAGCCAACGGTTCAAAGATGGGGTCGTCATCAAGCGCAGTACGTTGATGACGAGTGTGATCAGGACGATGCCAACAATCAATAAACCGTATACCATCGCTACCCCTCATTTCGTCAATAATCATCTCTACACGTCTATTATAGAGCGATTATTCAAACGTGGGACAGTTTCCGCCCAATCACTGACCAAACTTTTAAGTTTCTTGAAAGATTTCCCAATAGACTTCAACGTTTGTTTTACATCATTATTTCGTGTACTTCAGCACAGTAACGTGAAATGATGGAAGCAATTAACCGAATCAAGTGAGGTGGAAACCTAATGGATTTTTGGATAGACACGCTCTCATCGATCGGGACGTACATGCTGATCGCTGCCGGTGTCAGCGTCGCGATCATTTTGTTGCGGAAAATCACGAAGTCATAACAAAAGGCGGCCACGGCCGCCTTTTGTTAGTCAAATAAAATCCGTTGCATCCGTTCCGGCGCTGCTAAAAAGTCGCGCATGACCCGGACGTGTTCGAGTTCATCGAACGTCGTCGGCGCGAGCCCCGCCTCGACTTCCAAAATCGCCGCGTCAGGGTACGACATGAGAATCGGTGAATGACTCGCGATGATGAATTGACTCCCGGCCTGCACGAGCTCATGCATCCGGGCGAGCATCGTCAATTGACGCATCGGCGACAACGCGGCCTCCGGCTCGTCTAAAATATAGAGGCCCGCGCCCCGGAAACGGTGGAGCATGAGCGACAAGAACGCTTCCCCGTGTGACTGCTCATGGAGCGAGCGACCACCATACGATTGATAAAACCGCTCAGGGTCTGGACTCAAGCGCGCTATTTCGTCCACGTAACTTGATAGCTGATACGCCGTCTCGGCCCGGAGGAAAAAACCGTCCTTCGGGCGATACGCACTACGAATCGGGCGCAACGCCTCGAACAGCGGGCTATGCGTCGACTCGGTCTCAAAGCGGAACGTCGTCGCCCCGCCTTCCGGATTGAATCCGGCGGCAATCGCCATCCCTTCGATCAACGTCGACTTGCCGCTGCCGTTTTCCCCGACTAAAAACGTGACCGGCTTCGTCAACGTCAATTCGTCAAACGCTTCAAAAATCGGGAGCGAAAACGGATACCCTGGCGTTTCGATCCGATCTCGTTCTAAGCGGACACCTCGTAAAAATAAGTTCAATCCCATTCGATCCAAAAAATCGCCCCCTCGTTTGATTCGACCCCGTAATTGAGTTGCTGCGCTTCAAGCAACAACTTGTTGATGGCGAGTCCAAGACCGTGTCCGTTCGACCGATCACCTTTGACGTACATATCCCATACGCTCGCACGCATCCTATCATCGAGCCCCGGACCTTGATCCTCGATCTCGAGTCGGTTTCCGACAATTCTGATTGTGATGACGCCACCGTCGGGACTCACCTGGTAGGCGTTATGAAGAAAGTTGGACAACACCCGTTCCATCGCCGTTTGGTCGGCTTGTAGCGTGACTGCTTCGAGTTCGAGTTGGACGGTGACTTGTTTATGCCGGAACCAGTCTTCCATTCGTGCCACCGTCTCACGAACGAGTCCGTCCAATCGGATCGGCTCGATTTGAAGCGGCAGACTTCGTGACGATAACTTCGAGTACTCGAGCATCTGCGTGACGAGACGATCGATCCGGTCAACTTCTTCGGTCATGCTTCGTCCTGTCGATGAGACGTCTTCTGGCTTGACGACGCCGAGCTCGAGCATCTCTGCCTCGTTGCGAACGATGGCGAGCGGTGTCCGAACATCGTGTGTGACCCCAGAGATGAACGTCTTTTGCAGCGTCTCTTTTTCTTGAAGCGCACGATTCATCTGATCGACCGCTTCCGTCAAATCACCGATTTCATCGTCTGTGACCGGCGGCAAGTTGATTGTGTGTGTTCCTGCCATGATCGCCGTTGCCGCTTGTTTCAATTGGACGAGCGGTGACGTCAAGCGCCGACCCATCCAATACGTCACGCCTATCGCCGCGACGAGGGCGAGCAGGAAGCCACTCCCGAGAATCATATAGATTTGACGGAACTGGGGATTCGCTAGCGGCGCATTCGTATACGTCACGATTTGAATGTCTCCTTCTTCTCGTAAAAACGTCAAGAGACGCGTCCCGTTTACGCTGACTTGATCGCGTTCTACCAATGCGTCCGGGTTCAGCGTCGGTGTCATCTGTCGCCGCATCCGTCCGCCTCGGTCAAGATCGATCGGTTCGCCGTCTTGAAACACGAGGACGTTAAGCTGTCCCGGTATGCCTCGCCCTTCAGCTAACGCGTCATAGACGATGTCCGCTTCACGCTCGAGCTGGGCGTAGCTTTCCGTCTCGGCAAAGCGGCCGATCAAGAGCGACGTGAGCCCGAACGTGAGCACGGCCATGACCACGAGCGGGAGAATGGCGGTCCACAACAACTTTTTCATCAACCGGTTCATCACACGTCCTCCAATCGATAACCGACCCGATGCACCGTCTTCAACTGCCGTTTGATCGTCTTGGACTTGTCGCGGAGCTGTTTAACGTGCGTGTCGACCGTCCTCGTGTCACCGACGAACGTATAGTCCCACACGTCGTCGAGCAATCGGTTCCGGTCAAGCGCTTCCCCGATATGCTTCATGAAATAGAGCAGCAGTTCGTACTCCTTATTGGCCAATCGAATCGATTTCCCGTCTTCCGTCACCGTCCGTGATTTTTCATCAACTTTCAGATCGCCGAACACGATGCCATCCGTCTGCTTGACGAGACGCTTCAATCGAATCTCGAGCTCTTTCAAGACGATCGGTTTGACCAAATAGTCGTCAGCACCGAGCTCAAGACCGAACACTCGGTCATCGGCTTCCCCGCGTGCCGTCGTCAACACGATGGCCGGCCGCGGCTGAAGTGTCTGTAATCTCGGAATGAGCGTCCATCCTTCTCCGTCCGGCAGGCGAACGTCGAGCAGGACCGCATCGAACGGCTGATCAAGCAGTCGTTTCGCCTCGGCGAGTGTCCCCGCCACGCTGACAGTAAAGCCCGCGTACGTCAAAAAACGGGCCATCCCGTCCGCTAGCTTCTGTTCATCTTCCACTACGAGCACGTTCATCTGTATCGCCTCCACTCCCATTATATCGCATCAAGAAAGCATCCCATCGTTTCCCAAATACAATTTGCAAAAACCTTGCAACTCCCTCACAACTTGCCGGCGGGCAAGATTTACACTTGAGGTAGTAAAAGGAGGAGATACACATGAAATCATCAAAAATAGCACTCGCTTTGGCCGGTCTGCTTGCCGTCTCGGGCACAGGCGTCTACGCAGCCACAAACGAGACGACGACAACTGAAACGACAGAATCGACGGAAGCTTCGACGCAATGCGAACGCGGTGAACGTGGTGAACGCGGCATGTTCGGAGACCGGGCAGCCGGACAAGCGGCGTTGCTTGAGGCGTTCGGTTTGACCGAAGCCGAGGTCGAAGCGGCACGTGAAGAAGGACAGTCGCTTCCTGAGCTCGCGGAAGAGAAAGGCATCACGGTCGACGCATTCATTGACGCGATCATCGCCTCACACGAAGTGAAACTTGATGCAGCGGTCGAGAACGGTAATTTGACGCAAGCGGAAGCCGACGCGATTTTAGCTGAACATGAGGAGCGATTCGCCGACGTGACAAGCTATGACGACCTAGACATGCAAGGACCGGGAGGGAGAGGTCGACACGGTCACGGGTCGCATCACGGTGGCCAATTCGGTGGTCCAAACCAAGACGACAATACACCTTCAACAGATGACAATGTAGAAAATCAGAGTACAAATTCACTGTAAGCAAAAAGGCAACCAAATCTCGGTTGCCTTTTCATATGGCCAATAAAAGTAACGCGTATCCGATGAGCCCGACGGCAAAGGCACGAAAACTGCTGTCACGCTCTTCGGGTAACTCTTCTTTCATAACGTTCAAGATGATGCCACCGGCCAAAAAGGCGACAATCATCGACAGCGTGACTTCATGAAGCGCTGAAAACGCCCCAACACTCCAGCCGACGAGCACCGCGAGTGAAAGCAACAACCGTCCCCGCTCGTCATATAACTGTTGATGGTGGTGTCTCAACCCTTGATCGACCGTGATGAAATGAATCCCTAACGCGAGAAAGTAGAGCGTCATCGCCCATATCGTGTCGAACTCACTCTCTGCGAGCACATACCCGATGCTAAAGTTGTAAAAGATGAACAGCGCCATATGAATCCAAAACACGCTTCCTTCATCTCGTTTTTTCATTTGGGATGCCAGCCGCTCTAATCCGTAAAAAACGGCCAAACCGAACATACTAACGATGAGGATATGGTTCTCGATCGAGGCGAACAGGCCGCTCCCGAGATGTCCTTCGAGTTCGCGTTGGTATTCATTCAGTTCAGGCAAGAGATGCAAGAACACGTAAGCGACAGCGACGCCACCGGCGAGCGACAAGAAGCGGCTCCGTGGCGTCTCGCGCACGTGAATCAGTTGACCTGAAAAGTAGTGGATCAAGGCAAATCCGATGGCAAACAACAAACTTAACCAAAACATCTAGTCCACCTCCGACACATTACCCGACAGCCGGACGTTTCGTCATGACTCTCGGTCCTTGGTCCTTACCCGAGCGCTGGCGGTCATACACTTTTTAGTCTCCACGTTCGGCGCGTTGCCGTGCCCGAATCTCTTTTTCAACACGACGCAACGCTTTCTTCGAGCCACGCTCAAAATCATGCGCCTCTTTGCGCTCTCGATAGTCTACGAACAACGTCTCTAAGTCATAACCCGCCGGATAGAGATCAACCGCCTGCGCTTCAAGCCGGACGCGTCGCAACGGATGGTCGCTGAACGTCCCTTCTGCATAAACCGTGACATGTCGCCCAGAATCGTCCGTCGCATAGACGAGCCCGACTTGATTCGTCTCGAGTAACCGGACGCGATCTCCTTTTTCAAATTGCTGGATCAGTTCCGGTTTCGCATTCACCACTTCTTGTGTCAGCTTCGAAGTGTCGACGAGTGTCTGGTCATATACTTTTTCTTTCATATAACGTGACGCCTGTTTCAAAATCGCTTCAGGCAGCTTCATTTTCCGGGCAATGAACAACGCGTTGCTGTCACCGGACTGACCGATCAACAACCGATACTTCGGCTCGAGCGTGTCCGGGTCGAACTGCATCGCCGCGTTCATGAAGTCCGGATGCGCCTCGGAATACGCTTTGATTTCCCCGTAATGGGTCGAGGCGACGACGAGACAGCCGCGCTTGTACGCCTCTTCTAAAATCGCGATGGCGAGCGCCGCGCCTTCGTTCGGTTCGGTCCCACTCCCAATTTCGTCAAATAAGAGCAGCGATCGCTTGCCGGCCCGCTGCATGATCGTCGCCACGTTGTTCATGTGGGCCGAGAACGTGCTGAGGGCAGAACCCATGTCTTGATTGTCACCGATATCGACGAACACGTCGTCAAACGTCGAGATGTCAGTATCAGGATGGGTCGGAATGTGCAGGCCGCTCATCGTCATTAAAGTAAGCAAGCCGATCGTTTTCAAGACGACCGTTTTCCCGCCGGCGTTCGGTCCGGTGATGATGAGTCCGCGGTACGTCTCGCCGAGCGAGAAGTCGAGCGGGACCGCCCCATCAAGCAACGGGTGCCGGACTTGTCGCAAACGAATTTTCCCGGTCCCGTTCACGCGTGGCGAAATTCCTTCGATCGTCTGGCTATACTTCCCTTTGGCGAATACCATGTCGTACTGGGCGATGACGTCGAGCGTCGTCTCAATCGCCGGTAACGCTTCGGCTACCATACCGGTCAGCGTCGCGAGCACTTGATAGATTTCAACCGCTTCCTCGGTCCGTTTGACGGCGAGTTCCGCGTTCAGCTTGCTGATCGCTTCCGGCTCGATGAACACGGTCGTCCCCCGGTTCGACGTATCGATGATCGTCCCGGCGACTTTATGTTTGTACGACGCCTTGATTGGGATCGTGAATCGGTCCTGCTTCTTCGTCACAAACGCGTCTTGAATCGCTTCACGGTTGGCCGCGCTCTTCAAAAATTTAGTCAACCGCTCCTCGATCCGTCCTTCGAGAATATCGATTTGCTTCCGAGTCCGTTTCAGTTCTTTTGACGCCTCATCGACGACGCGTCCGGCCCGGATCGACCGAACGATTTCTTCTTCGATCGAGCGCCTTTCACTCATCTCGTCCGCGTACAGAGATAACAACGGTGCAAAGAACGTCTGCTCGGCCATGAATCGTTTCAGTTTGCGGGCTCCGCGGAAAAATTCAGCGACGGCTTCAAGTTCACCCGCTTCGAGCTGGATGCCACGACTGATTTTCCCGATGAGCGGTTCCATGTCGGACACCCCGATGAACGGGACGTGCGACGAGGCGTCTAGGATCGCTCGTGCCTCCGACGTCTCTTGCAGTCGTTTCTTCACCGTCTGTAGATGGCTCGTCGGTTGTTGATTTCTGAGCAACTTGCGACCGAACCCGCTGATGCAGTAGCGTTCGACTCGTTGGATGAGTTCAGTATATTGTAGTTTTTCTAACGTTTGTTCGTTCATGGTGATCTCTCCTTAAAATAGGGTGGAGATACCGCGCAAACAAAAAGCGTCGGTCGATGACGACCAACGCAAAAAGACAGACCGGTGTCTGGCAGTTTATGATGGGCGGTATCCGTAACAGAACATGAAGGCATGACAAAAACACGCGTCATCCTACATTTTTCAGTTCGTTAGGCAGATACGACCTCACTCATCAACATGCAACACCTTTCACTTAAGATTCGTTTTCACTATACAACAAATTTCAGAATAAGTACATTTTTTAGAGAGCGCTTACAAATTAGGTCTTGTCTTCTTTTAGATAGCGTGCTATGTTGAGACAGAAGAAACAAATATTGATCACATGTGACTGATTCGATCAGGCATGGGGTAAGACGAAAGGCTCACGCCACCCGTCTATACTCCATGCCTGTTTTGTTTTTTCACAATCATTTTCGTAGGGAAAGGATGAAGTGAACATGTTATTGAATAAGTGGATGAAGCGACATACACTGACACTTTATGCACCCATGGAAGGAGACATCATTCCACTTGAGCAAGTGGCCGACCCCGTCTTCAGCGAGAAGATGATGGGCGACGGAATCGCCATTAAGCCGACAAACGGGACAGTCGTCGCACCGGCTAATGGAACGATCGTCCAAATCGCACCGACGAAGCACGCCATCGGCATCCGGACGGAAGACGGAGCTGAGATTTTGATTCACGTCGGGTTAGACACGGTCGAACTTTCAGGAGACCCGTTCACAGTCCACGTCACTGTCGGTGACCATGTTGACGTCGGACATCCTTTGTTGACAGCGGACTTGAAGCAGATTAATCAAGCCGGGAAGGACACGGTCACTCCGATGATTGTCACGAACGGAAGCGAGCTGCCAAATCCTTACTCGTTCCACGCAGGTGGCCCCTCGCTTTCCGGAAAGACTGTCGTCGCTCAAGCGGAACAATGACTCCTCGATAGGAGGACACATGTTAAAAATTAAAAAGATTTTAAACAACAACGCGGTCATCGTCTCGGACGAAGGTGAAGAAAAGATCGCCATCGGACCCGGCGTCGCGTTTAAAAAAGGGCGCAACGACATCGTCAACCCGCACAAAATCGAAAAACTTTTCGTCATGTCGGAAAACGATAAGTTTCAACAACTCCTCAGCCGTATCCCGGTCGAGCACTTCACGATTTCCGAAGAAATTATCACGCATGCGGAGAAGCGGCTCGAGACGACGTTCAATGAGCATATCCACGTCGTTTTGACCGATCATATCTCATTCGCCATCGAGCGTGAAGAAGAAGGAATCTCACTTCGGAACAAGCTGTTGAATGAGATCAAAATCTTGTATCGCAACGAATATGAAATCGGACTGTGGGCGCTGCAACTAATCGAGGACAAAATCGGATTGAAGATGCCGAAAGACGAAGCGGCTTTCATCGCGCTCCATATCCATACACTCAAAGTGAAAGGAGGTGATTTGCGCAAGACGGTCAAACAGACGACGATCGTAAGAGACATGATTCAATCGATTTCACGACGACTCGACCTATCTATCGAAGAAGATGACTTATCCTATCAACGCTTATTAACCCATTTACGATTCGTCATGGATCGGGTCAACCATTACGATCATCACACGATCGACGAGGACATGCTTCGGATGATTCAAACAAAATTCTCGTCCGCTTACGCGTGTGCGTCTGACGTCGCAACTGAAATGGAAAACTTATACGGCATCGTCTTGCCCGAGTCAGAGCTTGGTTACATCACGCTCCACATTCAACGCCTGCAAGATCAACACCATCAAAAAGGAGGACATTTACAATGATGAACTTTTTACAACGTCTCGGACGTTCGCTCATGTTGCCGGTTGCGGTACTTCCTGCAGCGGCCATCCTCATGGGCATCGGTTACTGGATCGACCCAGTCGGCTGGGGTTCTGAAAACATCGCCGCCGCCTTCCTCATTAAAGCCGGTGCAGCCATCATCGATAACATTCCAATTCTCTTCGCTGTCGGGGTCGCCCTCGGTATGGCGAAAAACCGTGACGGCTCGGCCGCTCTCAGTGGTCTCGTCGCTTTCCTCACGGTCACGACATTGTTGTCTTCCGCGACAGTCGCCCTGTTCCAAGGAATCGACGTCACTGAAGTCAACCCAGCATTCGGTCGGATCGCCAACGCGTTCGTCGGTATCTTGTCAGGTATCGTCGCTGCTCAAATGTATAACCGCTTCAGCCATGTGAAGCTCCCGGACGCGCTCGCCTTCTTCAGCGGCAAACGTCTCGTGCCAATCATGACGGCGTTCGCCATGATTGTCGTCTCGGTCGCACTTTACTTCGTCTGGCCGGTCGTCTACACAGGACTCGTCGGATTCGGTGAAACAATTTCGAAAATGGGGGCGATCGGGGCTGGACTTTACGGATTCTTCAACCGTCTATTGATCCCGACAGGTCTTCACCACGCCCTCAACTCGGTATTTTGGTTTGACGTTGCCGGCATCAACGATATCGGTAACTTCTGGTCCGGTGAAGGTGAGAAAGGGATCACTGGACGCTATCAAGCTGGATTCTTCCCGATCATGATGTTCGGTCTCCCGGCAGCAGCACTCGCGATGTATCACACTGCGAAAACGAAACGTAAAAAACAAGCGGCCTCGCTCCTTCTCGCCGCAGCGTTCGCTTCATTCTTCACAGGTGTCACGGAACCGCTCGAGTTCTCGTTCATGTTCCTCGCACCAGTTCTTTACCTTGTCCATGCTGTGTTGACAGGCGTGTCACTCTTTATCGCTGCCACGTTCCAATGGACGGCCGGGTTCGGCTTCAGTGCCGGTCTCGTCGACTTCGTCCTCAGCTCACGGCTACCGCTTGCGAACCAGCCGTACATGTTGCTCGTCCAAGGCCTCGTCTTCGGTGCCATCTACTACACGATCTTCCGCTTCATGATCGTCAAACTTAACTTGGCAACGCCAGGTCGCGAGTCGGACGAAGCAGTTGATGCGGTCGCGACAGAAACAGCGCCTGAAGGTGACACGAAAACGGCACCAGTCGCAGCAGGTGGTCAGTACTCTGCGATGGCAGCCATGATTTATGACGGTCTCGGTGGTGACCAAAACGTCACCGGTATCGAATCGTGTGTCACACGTCTCCGTGTCGACGTCAAAGACATGGAGACGGTCGATCAAACGCAAATTAAGAAAGCGGGCATCCCAGGAATTAAAGTCGTCAGCCCGAACCATATTCAAGTCATCGTCGGGACGAACGTTCAATTCGTCCTCGAAGAGATTGAAAAACTCCGGAGCAACCGCGCCGGATGACGAACGAAAGCCACCTCCATAGCGAGGTGGCTTTTTTTACATGCTTCGCAGTCTGGCAATCCGTTCAGCCGGATTCGGGTGTGTCGAGAACAGCCCACTCAGCTTTTTCTTCATAGGGTCCGAAAAATAAAGTGATGCCGACGCCCGTGACGCCTCTTTCACTGGCGTTTTGACGTTAGCGATTTTCTCGAGCGCCGAAGCGAGTGCGTCCGGGTTCCGCGTCAACTCGGCCCCGCTCGCATCAGCCAAAAACTCACGATTTCGCGAGATAGCAAGGTTGACGAGCGTCGCGATGATCGGGGCTAAAATCAACAGGACGAGCCCGACGATCATAAAGATCGGATTTTGGTTGTTGTCGCGCCGTCCACCGATACTTCGGAAAAACAGCATCCGTGAGCCGATGTCACTCATGATGGCGATGACGGAGACGAGGGCGAGCGTCACCGTCGCCAGGCGGACGTCATAATTTTTAATATGCGCAACTTCGTGGGCGATGACACCTTCGAGTTCTTCACGGGTCAACTGGTCCATTAAACCGGTTGTCACGGCGACCGCGGCCTTCTCGGGTTTGAGCCCGGTCGCGAACGCGTTCGGTGACGCGTCATTGATGATGAAGATCCGTGGCATCGGGACACGGGCGACCATCGCCATGTTCTCGACCGTGTGCCATAAGAAACGATGTTGTTCAACCGATGTGATCTCTTGGGCGTGATTCATCTTCATGACGATATTCGTGCTCGACATGATGACGATCCCGATGTAAAACAACGAGAACACCGGAGTAAAGATGAGCCCTGGGAGCGGATCGCCATAGTTCAAATACGAGATGACAACCCCGACGGCTAAGACGAGGAGGACGAATCCGGCCACGATGAACACGGTTTTAATCTTATTCTTGCGGATTTGTTCATACAGAATCATCGTCGCCACTCCAATCCATTAGAATGAGACGCGAACGTTCTCGCGTTCTTCTTCTCGCGCCTCGAGCATGTCGCGTTTTTCGAACTTATGGACGGAAGCGATGATGTTCGTCGGGACCGATTCGATTTTCGTATTGTATTTCATGACCGTATTGTTATACAGCTGTCGCGAGTAAGCGACTTTGTTCTCTGTCTGCGTCAGCTCTTCTTGAAGCATCATAAAGTTCTCGTTCGCTTTCAAGTCCGGATACGCCTCGCGCAGCGCGAACAAGTTTTTGAGCGCACCGCTCAGTTGATCGTTCACTTCCATCTGTTCTTGACGGCTCGTCTTCGAGCCAAGCTGGTTTCGTAGCTCGACGACTTTCGTGAGCGTCTCTTGTTCATGCTTCGCGTATCCTTTCACCGTCTCGACCAAGTTCGGGATCAAGTCGTAACGGCGTTTCAGCTGAACATCGATCTGCGCCCACGACTCGTCGACCCAGTTTCGATATTTGATGAGCCCGTTGTACATCGAAAAATAGATGACCGCCAAGACGGCGATGATACCAATTGCGATAATCCAACCCATTTCAACACCTCATTTCATGATTTACTTCTGTATTAATTCCCTTTCGTCGTATACCATAAGCATAACTTAGAAAAATGTAACCAATGACTCATGGTGATCGTGGGAAACACCGCTTAGACGATTAGAAACTCTTACCTCTTAGATACGTATAATCTATGGAGCTGGTTTCAAACAAAAATGATTAACTGACAGGAGTGCAAATCATGCTTGTGACTGACCTCGATTCACGATTGACGGAACTGTACGACGAGATGGTGTCGCTCCGACGCCATTTTCACCAATATCCCGAACTGTCGTTTGAAGAACAGGAGACACCAAAAACGATCGCCACTTATTTGCGCAAGCTCGGCCTCGAAGTCCGCGAAGGCGTCGGCGGCAACGGCGTCGTCGGACGCATCCGAGGCGGCAACGGACCAACCATCGCTTTCCGGGCCGACTTTGACGCTTTGCCGATCCAAGACTTGAAAGACGTGCCGTACCGCTCAAAAGTGAACGGTTCGATGCATGCGTGCGGCCATGACGCCCATACGGCGACACTGCTCGTGCTCGCCAAAGCTTTGAGTGAGACCGACCTGCCGGGAGACGTCGTTCTCATCCATCAGTTTGCGGAAGAACTCGCGCCCGGAGGAGCCAAACCGATGATCGAAGACGGCTGCTTGGACGGTGTCGACTACATCTTCGGCGCTCACATCTGGACGCCGCTCCCGTACGGCACGATCGGGGTAAAATCCGGTCCGATCATGGCCGCAGCCGACCGCTTCGAGCTGACGATCAAAGGGAAAGGCGGTCACGGCGCGATTCCGCAACATACGGTCGATGCCGTCATGGTCGGGGCGAACGTCGTCGGTCAGTTGCAACAAGTCATCAGCCGTCGCACCGATCCGCTCGAACCGGCCGTCTTAAGCGTCGGCACGTTTACCGCGGGCCAGGCGTTCAACGTGATTGCTGACGAAGCGAAGTTATCGGGGACAGTCCGAACGTTCACGCTAGAAACACAAGAACGGATCATCACAGAGATGGAGCGCGCCATCTCCCACGTCTGCGCGGCGAGCGAGGCGACGTATGAGCTCGAATATATCCGCGGCTACCCTCCAGTCATCAATCATTACGCCGAGACAGAGCATGTTCGCCAAAGTGCAGCTCACGTCGTCGGTGAAGCCGGCGTCATCGAGATGTCTCCGCTCATGGTCGGAGAAGATTTCGCCTACTACATGCAACACGTTCCCGGCAGCTTCTTTTTCGCCGGGGCCGGCAATCCTGAAGTCGGCGCCCTCTTCCCTCATCACCATCCTCGCTTCGATGTGGACGAACGGGCCATGCTCCACACCGCCCGTGTCCTCATGCGCGCGGCGTTCGAGACATGGAACACACACAAAAACGAAGACTGACGCCCTGAGGCATCAGTCTTCGTTTGGCGTTTCTGGCAACATCGACACGAGAACTTGGTCGACGCGTTTCCCGTCCATATCGACGACTTCGAAACGTAACCCGTACGCCTCGACGATGTCTCCGCGTTTCGGGAAGTCACCGAGCGAGTAAATGACGAGCCCTGCTAGCGTGTGGTACAAATTACGGCCCTCATCGAAACGATTATCTCGAATCCCGAACGTTCGTTTTAAATCTTCAATCCCGAGCAAGCCATCCGCCAAGTACGTCCCGTCCGCGCGGCGGACCACTTCCGGTGTCTCTTCTTCAATCATCACTTCTCCGACAATCTCTTCTAGTATGTCGAACAACGTGACCATACCGAGGAAGCCACCGTATTCATCGAGCACGAACGCAATCTCGACACCGTTCTTTTGCATCATCTGCAGCACTTGGCTGGCCTCGCGTTGCTTTGGCACGATGAGCGGCTGCTTAATGCGTTTTAAAATTTGTGACGGCTCACGCAACGTCGCGAGCGTTAAAATATCACGGACATCGATGTAGCCGACGAACTCGTCGAGCGAATCGCGTCCGACTGGAAGTTTGTTGTGTTTACTCTCATAAATCGATTTTTTAATATCGTCCATGTCATCCTCGAGGTCGACCCATTCGAGCATCGTCCGCGGCTGCATCAGTTCATAAATCAACTGGTCGTGGAAAGCGAAGACGCGCTCGACTTGTTGCACTTCTTCATGGGCGAACGCCCCTTGCTGCGCCCCTTCGAACAACAACTGTTTAATTTCGAGCTCGGTCTCCCCACTCGACTGTTCTGCTTTCAAGCCGAGCAATTTGAACAAGAACAGTGTCGATTTCGATAAGATCCAAATGAACGGGCGCATGACTTTGCTGAACAGGTCAAGCGCCGGAATGATCGACATCGTCACCCGTTCAGGTGACACGAGCGCAATCCGTTTCGGGACAAGCTCTCCGATGATGAGCGACAAATACGTGATGATCGTGACGACGACGACGTAACCGACCGTCGGCGCATACTGCGCGCTCATTCCGAGCTGTGCGAATAAGTCAGCGAGCGGTGTTGAAAAACGCGCGCCCCCGTAAGCCCCGTTGATGATCCCGATCAATGTGATCCCGACTTGGACGGTCGACAACAGGTCGGTCGGGTCTTTTGAATGTCTGAGCGCGATCTTGGCGCTGCGTTTGCCTCGATTCGCCTCGACTTCAAGTTTTGCCGGTTTCGACGAGATGAGCGCGATTTCAGTCATCGCGAACACCCCGTTCAACACGATCAAAAATATGACGATCATTAAATCAATTACTATGGAAGAATCCACTTGTTTCATCACCTCTACGTATATTTTGTACTACTCCATCTCATCATATCAGACATCCATTATCCACCTGTACCCGTTTTGCTCACGAAAAAAGCCACTTCATTGTGAAGTAGCCTGTTCCGTCGCTTGATGTTCGATGGCTGCCGCCTGAGCTTGTTTGAATACAATCACGCCTAGTAGCAAGATCATCAACCCGATGATTTGGCCTGGTGACAGTGATAACCGCGGCATTCCGAACACTCCGAAGAGGTCGACGCCGAGTGCCCAAATCAACTGAGACACGAGAATGATCGAGACAGATAATGTCGGACCGAGCAGTTGAATGCTTCGCATCACACAAAATACAACCCCGACACCGAGCAAACCACCGAGCGCATAAATCGGTGAAATGTCGAACACGCCGCGGATGTTTCCGCCGAAAAGTGCGAGCGGGACGAGCGACCCGACGAATCCGACGATAAAGACGAGCACGGTCGTCGCCCAAGCTCCTAAATACACGTTCATTTTGGCATTGACCGCCGCTTGTACACTGATGAACGCGCCAGCCACCGCTGAACAAATGATTCCTACTAACATGAACTGCCTCCTTATTCATACACCATGCCATTGGCACGTTCGTTTAATCGTTTCGCATCGAGAATTGTCACTTTCGTCCGACTCCGTTCGACGAGTCCCTCGTCCGCGAACGCCTGCAGCGTCCGATTCAAGTGGCGATAGCTCGTCCCGAGCCATTCGGCGACTTCTTTCCGTTTCAACTGACTCATCTCTTGTTGGAACAACTCATTTCCTGACGCACTGAGTGAGACGAGATAGCCTGCTAACCGCTCTTCAAGCGTCGACATCAGATGATTCGAGGAGGCGTTCGCCTCAATAAATAACTTTTCCGACACCCCGCGGAGCAGATGTTCCGTAAACTCAATCGTCCGGTTATGCGTCCGCAGCGCTTCAAACGGGATGCGCAGACACGTGACCGCCCCGACCGCTTCGACCGTATGCAGGACGTCCCGGCCGCTGGCGTACTCAATATCGCCAATCAAAGACGGCGCCGTCTTCAACCGCAAGAGTCTCAGTTTCCCTTCCTCGCTCAACGTATAAATTTTGACGCGTCCCTCTAAAACGACGAACAACGACTCAATCGTTTGATCGTTCGCACACAACATCGCACCGGTGGGAAATGTCACGATCGACGACGCCGCGAGTGTCTCCGTCGAAAAAAGATGGTGCCAGTTAAGGCGTGTTAACGCAGCTTCAACTCCCATGTCACCCCTCCTCACGTGAATGTATAAATCCCGATACCGACAACCATCAAGGCGAGTCCCATGATCTGACCTTGATTGACAGGCTTCTTCTTCATCCCGAACCAACCGTTCAAATCGATAAGGAACGCCCCGATCAATTGGGCGACGAGCAACACGCAGATTGCCCACGTCACACCGAGTCGCTGGATGGCCGTCAGCTCTCGACGAAGACGCCAAATAACCCACCTAAACTGTAATACCATGGCACACGCCGGAACGCCGTCATGTCTGCATCACGTTTGAACGCATAAATGCCCAAAGCGAGTATGAGTCCGACAAAGTGGACGATCGTGACGGACAACCAGGCCCCGACCGCGTAACCAAGCTTTGCGTTAAAGATGCCTTGTAGCGCGATGAACGTGCCCGAGAGTACTGCAAAAATGATTCCCATACTTACCTCCTATTCTCCTCGTCTTACTGTACGCGAGAATAAAATGCTTGAAAAGGACATATGTCCAAAAAAAAGAACAACCTAGGTCAAGCCCTAGGTCGTTCGCATCATTATCCTAAAATTTTCACGATTTCTTCCGCGACTTGCTCAGAAGACTGCGGGTTTTGTCCCGTGACAAGGCGATCATCGACGGCGACGTTGACAGCCCAATTGTCTGCTTTGTCAAAATCTCCGCCCTTCTCACGAAGGGCCGTCTCTAACAAGAACGGTACAGCTGAATCGAGTTGCATCTCGACTTCTTCAGCATCCGTGAATCCAGTCACGCGCTTACCTTTCACGAGTGGTTCGCCGTTGCTCAACTTGACGTTGACGAGGCCGATCGGGCCGTGACAGACAGCTGCAACGATATTGCCGCTCTCGTACACGTCTCGAACGACACGCTGTAACGTCTCGCTTCCTGGGAAGTCGACGACTGTCCCGTGTCCGCCTGGAAGGAAGACAGCATCATATGTCTCATCCGCTACTTGATCAAGGCGGACCGTATCTTTCAACAAGGTTTTCGTATTTAAGATTTCTTCCGGTAACCCGTCTTCTAGGCTGTTCGCATCGATTGGCACGTCTCCACCTTCGATACTAGCAATCGTTACTTTGTAGCCTTGTTTCTCGAACAAAAGGTACGGTTCAGCGAACTCCCCGAGCCATAACCCTGTTTCGTGGCCGTTCTCTAATTTATTGGCAGATGTCGTGACGATCAGTACGTGTTTAGACATGTGATTTCCTCCTTCTGAAATAAGCATACGAATTAAATGTTCCCGTTGTGGTTCGATTCAAACCATCGAACGCTCGACACGACGAGACGTCATTCTTTTTTTGACCTGGTCATTTTTTTGAAACAGGAACGGTGCCTGAACTCGTTATACTCGGATTATCAGTCATCAGGAGGGAACCATCGTGACCAAATCGATACTTGAATGGGGATTTCTCGCTGTCGCCGCTCTAATTGTCGTCCTCGTAGTACTCGGCGGAATGTGGACGAACATGTGACCTCGCTTCGCTGAGATGTCACATGATTATTCGTTTGAAACACGCCTTAAATCGGGAACAGACACATGTTGTCCCATCGCCACATTCATTTGAGAAAGGATGTTGAATATGTCAGAACGCGTTTTCATCAGTCCCGCAAAGTATGTGCAAGGCAAGAATACAATTGACCGGATCGGGGATTATGTCGGGCATTTCGGCTCACAGGCACTTCTCATCGCCGACGATATCGTCTGGCGCTTGATCGGGGAACGGGTGACCGCCTCGTTGACGTCGAGCGGTGTGAACGCCGAGAAAGCTGACTTTGTCGGGGAGGCATCGCGCCACGAAATCGAACGGATCACCAAGGTGGCAGAAGCGAACGAGACGTCGTTCGTCATCGGTATGGGCGGCGGGAAAACGCTCGACACGGCCAAAGCCGTCGCCGATGCGCTTAATGCCCGCATCGTCATCGTGCCGACCATCGCCTCGACTGACGCCCCGACGAGTGCCCTCTCGGTCATCTATACGGATGAAGGTAATTTTGAGAGTTACCGGTTTTATAAGAAGAATCCCGATTTGGTCCTCGTTGACACGAAACTGATCGCCGAGGCCCCGGCCCGCTTCCTCGCCTCAGGGATCGCCGACGCACTCGCGACGTGGGTCGAGGTCCGGAGTGTCCTCGCGTTCGGTGGCAAGACGATGGCAGGCGGCGTCCCGACGATCGCCGCCGAAGCGATCGCCAAACGCTGTGAAGAAGTGTTGTTCGATTATGGGATTCCGGCCTATGAATCGGTAAAAGCAAAAGTCGTCACGCCAGCGCTTGAAGATGTCGTTGAAGCGAACACGCTATTGAGCGGTCTCGGTTTCGAGAGCGGTGGATTAGCGGCAGCCCACGCCATCCATAATGGCTTCACCGCCTTAGACGGGGAGATCCATCATTTGACGCACGGTGAGAAAGTCGCGTTCGGGACACTCGTCCAGCTCGCGCTTGAAGGACGGACGCAAGCCGAGTTCGAACGGTACGTCGCCCTTTACATGGCGCTCGATTTGCCGGTCACACTCGAAGACGTGAAACTAAAAGACGCGTCACGAGAAGATATCTTGAAAGTCGGTCAAGCAGCGACCGCTGAAGGGGAAACGATTCATAGCGGTTTCGACGTGTCGCCTGAAGATGTGGCCGACGCCATCATCGCCGCCGACCGTTACGCCCGCCTCTACCAAAGCAAACTGACCTAAAAAGACGAGGAACGGCTACTTGAGCTGTTCCTCGTCTTTAGTTGAAGTTACGAATGAGACGACGATGCCGAGCGCCATACAGCTGACTGTCAGCACGAAAAACGTCAGTTGATTCGCGTAAATGATGTTCGTGAACTGGTTCCAACCCGACGCGTACGCCGCATTTTCAGAAGCTCGTATCCCATCCCGCAACGAACTTGCCTGCCCGAAGTTCACGTATAGCCCGATCCCCGCCATCAATATGCTCCCAGCGAAGAGACCGACCCGCGCGAGACCGTTCACCGACGCGACCGTTCGTCTGGCGAGCCGGACGGTGATCCAAATGAACAACAAGACGAACGGCCAGCCGGAGAGCAAGACGAGTACGTACGGGTTTCCTTCGCCCGCTGGCTCCGTATAGGCGGACGTCATCGTCTCACCGAGCTTGAATAACATAAATGTGATGAGCGTGATGATGAACCACGCCTTGATCAATTTCTCCATGACAACACCTCGTCCCCAGTATACCAAAAACACCATGCGCTTTCGCACAAGGTGTCAAGTCACTCTTTCGGACGAACGGCGTAGTAGATCAAAATGACGAGCCATGTCCAAACCCCGGTAAAGATTCCGAGGATCGCGATGATGAAAAAACCGAGCGGGATCATCGATTTCGTCCGGTTGTAGTCTTTCCACATATTCGATAACCCTTTGATGTTGAAATACAAAAAGGCAAAGAATAGGACGAGCAATAACAACGGTAAGCCAAAAACAAGTTCCATATGCGTCCACTCCTCTCTTCTAGTTCACAGTTCTTCCCTATATAATCAGTTTACTTTGTCTTCGCCCCCGGCACATCGGGCTTGGGCTGTACATCTATCGGGTCACGAGACGGAGACTGTCGTTTGAGTATTCCCTAATCACTCGTCTTTTCATCATTTCAAAAAAAGGGAAAGGAAAACTATCCATGCATAAGGGGGTCGTCCTAATGAAACTCATCCGCCTGCTGCTCATCCTCGTACTCGTCTTCACCGCCTCGTCTACTTATGCCGCCACCCCGTCACCTCAGCCCGGCTACACGATCAAGACGACGAAACTATACTGGCGGGCCATGCAATCGTCCCCGGTCGCCAAGACACTCCTCACCAACACACCCGTCCGTTACACAACGTACAATCGAAGCTGGTCGAACGTCTACATCGGGAGCACCCGCTACTTCACACCATCGAGCAATCTAAAGGCCGGTATCCCGAAACTCACGTCAACGGAGCGGTTGCGGCTCGTCAACAAGCAACATGGCCTGTCCGCGTCCTATCGGTCCCGTCAACTCGTCACGCTCACCATCCCGACCGTCTATGCGAAAGGAAGCGAACGGACGCTCATGGCTGCCGAGGCGGCGCACGCGCTCGCTCGTCTCTACTATGACGGCCGAAAACAAGGACACACGCTTTACGCATTGAGCGCGTACCGGTCCTACGCCACGCAAAAATCACTCTACAATTATTGGGTCAACGCTCGTGGCACGGCCTATGCCTCGATGTATGTCGCTCGTCCCGGCCACAGTGAGCACCAAACCGGGCTTGCCGTCGATATGACGAGTCAACAGATGCGGATGGGACTATACGCCTCGTTCGATCAGACACCTGAAGGCAAATGGATGATCCAGAACGCGCACCGCTATGGTTACATCGTTCGCTATCCAAAAGGGAAAGAAAAGATCACCGGCTACAACTATGAGCCGTGGCATCTCCGCTACGTCGGTGTGAAGGAAGCGACGACGATGAAGCAAAACAACTGGACGTTCGAAGACTGGTGGGCCAAACGCTAAGTCCGAGCATCTAGTCGCTAGGAAGCGAGGTGCCCCATGTATACTAGACGTGTACGAATTTGCAGAGGAGGACATCTCGATGTGGATTGTGATGAACAAACTAGATGTTGAAAAAGGGAAAGTCGATGCGGTCAAAGCCCGGTTCCAAACGACAAAAGGAATCGAGACGATGGACGGATTTATCCGCATGCAAGTGTTGACCGATACGTCTGACGAAACGAAAGATCAAGTCGTGATCATGACGACGTGGCGCGACGCTGCGAGCTTTGAAAATTGGCGCGACAGCGGTGCCTATAAACACGCCCATAAAAAACGGGACGACGGCACGTCTGAAGTGAAGCCCGTCGTCCTCGGAAATACCGTCACCCAATACGAGGTCGCGATCGAGCACATGGCCTCAACCGATCACGTATAAAATATCTTGCGGTCGGATGATACCGAGAAGCGGTTCACTCTCTTCCCCGGTCTCGGTGATCAAGAGCGCGTCGAGGCGCACACCGTCTTTCATGTTGATGAAATGTTGATGCGCCTCGATGACAGACGTCTCCTTCGCAACGAAACGGTAACGACGAAGATGCGGATCATGATGAAGTACGTCTTTAACTTGAACGCCCTCGAGTGACACGTGCGGGCCGTCGATTGTCTCGGCGAGCCAGCTGGTCACTCCTTTTTTTGTCAATAAACCGCGCCACGAGCCGTCAGTGTTATAGACCGGGAACTGGGAATAGTTTTTATCCCGAATCTCACCGAGCACCTCGACTAACGCGTCATCGGCATTAAACGTCGTCACGAGTTTACGAAACAGCGGGATGACTTGACGCGGGTGCAACAGCTCCCGCTCCACTTCGAGCATCAACTCGACGATCGAGTCGTGTGGTTCGGCGATAATGAAATCAGGCTCTCGCCGCTCGTGGACGATCGCGTTGCGCAACTGGCTCATTTGGTGCAAATCTTCTTTATACCGTTCGATGATCGGATTATGCTTGGCGAGACGGTTGACCATGTTGCTGAAGCTGAAATGTTGTCCGTCCCCCATCTCACGGCTCAAATAATCTTCAATCCGATGGTACGATGCGATAAATTCTTCGGCTCGACTCATATGTTCACTCTCCTTATCGCCTATCTATACCCTATTTTTTAATCATGTGAGCAGGAAACCATTCCTTCGTCTCGAATGAATGGACATCACCTATTTTGAAAGGAGGAGAGCCGATGGCGACTCCGATCCAGCAAGCTACTCCCTTATCCAACCAAGACGCGTTCCGCTCCGGAATGCGCGCCGGTATCCCGGTCGCGGTCGGTTATATTCCGATCGCGATCGCGTTTGGTCTCCTCGCCAAATCGTTCGACATGCCAAACGTCATCACGTTGGCCATGTCGTTATTCATCTTTGCCGGTGCGAGCCAATTCATCGGTATTCAATTGATCATGGCCGGTTCGATGTATTGGGAGATCGTCTTGACGACGTTCATTTTGAACTTGCGCCATTTCCTCATGTCGGCCTCGCTGTCGCAACGGATCGAGACAACCTCGAACCGTTTCCTGGCTGCCATCGCGTTCGGGGTGACCGATGAGACGTTCAGTGTCGCCTCGACTCGGAACGAAGCGACACGTGGCCATTTTGTCCTCGGTTTGAACTTGATCGCCTTTTTCGCTTGGAACGTCGGGACATGGATCGGCGTATTTCTCGCTTTCGGCCTCCCCCAGTCAGTCCAGGCGAGCATGGGCATCGCCTTGTACGCCATGTTCATCGGATTGCTCGTCCCATCGCTTACGCGAAAACCGGTCATCGTCGTCGCGGCGCTTGCCGTCGTGACCCAAGTCGTGCTCTATTGGGGTGTCGCCCCGTTCATTCCGCTATCATCGGGTTTGAGTATCATCATCGCGACAATCGTCGCCGCCGGGGTCGGCGCCCTGCTTTATGAACAGGAGGGCGTAACATGATCAGTCTGTTCCTGCTCGTCCTCGCTATGGCGCTCGTCACGTACGTCCCGCGGCTCGTGCCGCTCCTTTGGCTGCGCGACTTGAAGTTACCGCCGCTCTTGAAGCGCTTCTTGTTGTTCACGCCGTATGCCGTGCTCGCGAGCTTGATTTTCCCGGGTATCCTCTATTCGACGAGCAGCCTGTCGTCAGCCTTGGCCGGAGGCGCCTTCGCGACCGTGCTCGCCTTGCTGCGCGTCAACTTGATGCTCGTCGTGCTCGGTGGCATCCTCGGGGTGTACGTCGTCGAAACGTTCATCTGACAAACAGGTCTGTCTCCGCGGAGACAGACCTGTTATCGTTTAGGCGGACAACGCCTCACGGCGCAGCTGAACGAACACATCGACGAACGCCGCGTCCCATTGGATGCCGCGCCCGCTCTCTAAAATCGACAGCGCCTTCTCGACAGGCATCCCTTGCCGATACGGACGGTCTGACGTCATCGCGTCGTAGGCGTCAGCGATTGCCATGATGCGGCCAAAGAGCGGGATGGCTTCACCGGACAATCCGTCTGGATAGCCGTTCCCGTCGATTCGTTCATGGTGTGACCGTACACCCGTCATGAGTGGCTGAAGTGAGACCGGCAACGTGATCTGATTCAAAATATGAATCCCGATTGTCGGATGCTCTTGAATTTGGGCGAACTCGTGATCTGTCAACTTTCCTTCTTTCAACAAAACGTCGTCACGAATCCCGATCTTCCCGATATCATGAAGCAACGCCGATTTACGGAGCAACTCGATCTGCGCCTGCGGTAAACCTAACGCGTATGCCAGTTCGACAGAATAGGCGGCCACTCGTTCCGAATGGCCGGCTGTGTAGGAATCACGGGCGTCGAGTGTAGCCGCGAACAAGACGAACAAGCTGTTCAGCAGTTGCTCGTTTTCGTCCTCGCGTTCATTGACGTTCTTCACCAGCTGATTGAACCCGTTCACCAGCTGCGAAAACTCATCAGCATACGGGTTATCGATCGGTTTCAGCTCGCCGGCATCGAGCTGTTCGACCCCTTGTGTCAACGTGGCAAGCGGACGCTTGATGTTGTCGTATAGGAGCAGACTACTGAACGTCGCGACACCGATGATGACGACTAAAATCAAAGCCGCCCACTGCCAATATGCGTCGACTTGCTCGACGGTCGACAGTTGGACGCCCGAAGCGAGAATGAACAACATGACCGGAAACACCCCGATGACGAGCATACTGATCAAAAGCTTCGTCCGGACGCTAATTGACTGGTACGACGCCTGGAGTGGGGTATCGTACAGCTGCTCACTTTGATCTTGTAAATGAAGCAACAACGGCTCGACCGACCGATACGTCAAAAAGAACTCGATGAGCGCATGTAAAATCGCGATCAATACCGCCCCAAAAGCCGCCATTCCAATCAAACGATACGGCAAATCGATCCAGTTTTGTTGAATCGCCAATGCGGTCAAGCTCATGGACGAAACTGAAAGACCAAATAAATGAGGTCCTAGTATGCGCTTTACCGTCAACGTCGGAAAGTGACTCGTCTGATCGAACGCCTGTTGAAGCGCCTCATAACTAGGCGCCTCACTTCGAAAGACGCTCCGAATCGGCCGGATGTGACGCCGATACATCAGTAATTCGAGACTGATCATGACGACAACTGAGACCGCCATGATCGCAAACAAAGACATCACTTCAGCACGGGACAGTTCGAGCGTTTGGAAGATGAACAGACCCCCGACACCGAACACCGCGATTCCTGAACCGACGATATAATTCATGATTAACGTATTTTGAAAGCGTTCAAACACTTTGACCCCTCCTATTCTTCACCGACTTCTCTCATTCTGTTTATCGACCAAAAATCACCCTTTTTCACAGCGCAAAAAAAAGCGAGCCTCTCACTAGAGAGACTCGCTCAGTTCACTGATTATGGACGACGTGGACCTTCGTTGTCGTCGGGTGAACGGTTATCTTCTGGCGTGATGTTTTCATGGAACGGGTTCGGCTCTGGACCGTCCACGTTCGTCACATCCGTTGTCCGATTCGTTTCACGTTTCAACTCTTGTTTCGTTTGATCCGCTTCACGTTTCGACTGATCGATACCTTGCTTCGCCTGTTGCTTCGCAGCTTCAGCTTCTTGATTCATTTGTGCTTTCTCTTGTTCGAGACCCTCTTTTGATACTTCCGTCTCATCGATGCTCTTCTCAGCTTTTTTCAAGTAGCGAGCTGCTGTTTCACGTCCACCGAGACCGAAGGCAAGGCCGAACGCAAGGGCGACAGCACCAAGGATAAGCAGGAACGCCGTATTGACGATCATCGGCGCGATGCCGAGCTGGCTGATGGCCATGAAGAAGGCGATCCCGAGAATCGCATACTTCGCGACGTGGCGTAGTACGCTCGGTTGACCTGACGCATCGACGAGCACGCTGCCGACGAGACGCTCTGCCATATTGGCGAGCCAGAAGCCGACCGCCAAGACGATGATGGCTGCAATGACCATCGGCAAGTAAGCAAAGATTGCAGTCGCGAGCGAGGCCATGAAGTCGAGGTTGGCGACTTGCAGAGCTTCCGACACGAACAACAAGATGATGATGATTTGAACGATCGTGCCGATTACTTGAGCAATCGACGTCGATGATGTCGAACGTCCACCGAGACCCATCTTGCTTGCGAGCGAGTTGACGCCCAAATTCTCAAGAAGTGATACGACCACCCCTTTGAGCCATTTGGCAACGAACACACCAGCGAGAATCAAGACGATTGCGACGATGATGTTCGGAATCATGGCCAAGACATTGTTCAACATGGAGATGGCAGGGTCTGAGATGCCTCGAATGTCGAGTGCCTCAAGTGCTGAAATTGTGACCGGGATCATGATCAAGATGAAGACGACCGTACCGACCGCTTTCGCAAGGCTTGACCCTTTCACATAATCTTCCAAGTGAAGTTTCTCGGCAAACTTGTTGAGTCCTGCCGCTTCCAAGAACTTCGTCAAAATATCGCGGACAATTTTCGCGACGATATAACCAATCGCAAAGATGAGTGCCGCTGCGACGAGTTTCGGAATGAAGGCGAGGAAGCTGTTCAACAAGTCTTCAAACGGTCCACTGATGCCTCGGAGACCGAGCGCGTCAAGGACGGCAGGAAGTGCTAGCAACAACACCAAGTAGAAGACGATGTTTGCGACCGTGTCGACCCATTTCGTCTGGTTGACACTTGTCGACTCCTGACCTGTCTTCTCCATCAACTTGCTCAAGTTGAGGCGATGACCAGCCATTTGAATCGCTTTTTTCAAGAGCGTCGCGATAATCCAGGCGACGAGTAGAATGAGACCTGCTTTGACGACTCCGGTAATTAAACCTGAGAAGCCCTCATAGATTTGGCTAAACGGCTGCGTGATCGCTGGCACGTTCATAAATTCGAAGATGATTAAGAATGCGAGAAGTAATACTCCAAAGAAGACGATTTTCGCGATGATCCGTTCAGGTGTCCACCGCTTTTCTTCTTTTCCGGCTTTTTCCGGCTCTCCTTCTTGCTTGACACCAACACGATCGTCGAGGCGCGCTTTACGTAGCGCTTTGCGCGTCACGTTTTCCAGAACTTTCGCCAAAATAAAACCGACGACAAGGACAAGAAGTGCAAGCAAGAGCTCTGGCAACCAAGACATGAACGTGTTGAAATTATACGTTGTATCGTTCATCCGACATCTTCCTCCAATCTCTTTTGAAATGATTATTATTTATTTGACTCCCTTTATAAATACCAACATTTTCATATGCCTAAACATAGACAATTCTTATCCCTGAATAAATATTAACTGGAAAAATATTTTTTAAGGAAAATTTTACCTTGATAAACAAGGCGTGTCTTTCTAGTTCAAATATGATACGAATTAAGAAGAAGTCTTTTTAAGGAGGAGTCAAGATGAACATCGCCCTGATTGCCCACGATAAGAAAAAAGATGATTTAATCGTACTCGTCAAAGCCTATTCTCACGTATTAGAGAAACATCATTTGTTCGCGACGGGAACGACCGGAAAACGTGTCGCCGAAGCGACGGGACTTCCGGTCCATTGCTTTAAGTCGGGACCGCTCGGCGGTGACCAAGAAATCGGCGCCTCGGTCGCCCGTGGAGAGATGGATATGATCATCTTCTTCCGCGACCCGTTGACCGCCCAACCCCACGAGCCGGACGTGAGTGCATTGATGCGCCTCTGTGACGTCTACTCGATCCCGCTCGCCACAAACATGGGCGGAAGTGAAATCTTGATTCGTAGCATCGAACAAGGCGACTTTGAATCGCTCAAACTTTCCCATAACGACGAACCGCCTGTATGACCATTTTATATAGAAGAGAGGAATTGTCCTGAACCCACATGTATCGAACGACCCGACCGTACAGCAATTTTACGAACAAGTGCGAACGCATCTGTCTGAACTGTTAGACGACAACTCAACAGCGGAGCGCTTGCTCAACAGTTTGGCCGGGTATATTCAACAAGCAGAAAGAAGCGGTCAATCCCTCGACGGCCTGACGAGTCAAGACCCACGCGCCTATGCGATGTTCTTGATCGAAAAACCAAAAACGAACGACGAGTATCGTCGCCGTTACCGCTCCATCATCGAGCAGTCAGGCGAACTTAAAATGCATGAGAAGGTGCAAGCGAACCGTGAGTTCGACTGGGCCGTCGAGCGGTTGAACGAGACGCAGCTCGAACTCCAAGACATCGAAAAGCGTGACGTCTCGTTTCTCGCCTACACAAAAATCGAGGCGATCAAATCGTCTCGCCGCATTTGGAACCAGTTCGGCTGGCTGCTCGGCATGATTATCGCGTTCGCCTACGCCAACCTGCTGCTCGTCATGGACGACTTGTTCAGTCTGCGGCTGTTCAGTGCACCGACGGCCTCGTATCCACTCGATTACTTCGCCTTCGTGCTGCCGGTCTTACTGACCGGTGCCGTCTTCGGTTTACTGACGCGCTTCCGTCACCACTTTCAGACGATCGGACGCCGCATCTTGTTCGCACTGCTCATCATTCTCGTGTATGTCGGCTTCGTGATCCTGATTCAACCGCTCCTGTTCACGCTCGGATGGTCGTTTTTGATTCAATTGACGCCCATCTACGCATTAGTGTTGTTAGCGATCAGCGGCTTCATGGCGCTGTGGACACTCGCCGAGTTTGTCTGGAAGAGCACGCGTTGCCATCTAGGGAACGATACGATGACCATTTACTATTAATGACGCCAGTCTCAGATGAGATGGCGTTTTTTGTTTGAACATTCGCCAGAACGGAAATTACTAATACCGTGACGTCAATTTAATCGAAAGACGAGATGATAAAGGGGGCAGACCATGTCAGACCGTAAAATGATTGGGTTATTTCATAGCGAGCAAGAAGTGATGGACAAAGTGAACGAACTCAAAAAGGCCGGGGAAGCGGAGAAAAATATGCATGTCGTAGCCAAGCGGAACGGGGAAATTTCCGCATTGCGCGATCACACCGACGTGAACGCCGAGTCTGGGATTCGCGATGTCAATTGGTTAGACCGCGTCAAAGCATTCCTTCACGGCAGCGACCGGATTCGCGATGAGCTGCGTAATATGGGTCTTAGCGATGCCGAGGCAGAGGAATACTATTCAGCCATCGACGACGGCAAACTGTTGCTTTACGTTGATAAACATTCGTACGAGCGCTATCCGAATATGTATAAAAAAGACAGTGAACTCGACCACGATCAAGGGGAAAAGGCAGACGGGATTGCATTCGACGCCAAACCGTTCAATGATCATGATGAAAAACCACGCGGTACGAAAGAAGATCCGATTGTACGGGGACATTCCGGCTTAGAGGACCATCGCCGATTATAAGGAGGAGACAACCATGAGTGAGAAACGATTTATTAGCATGTATGACACGCAAGAATCGGCTCTAGGAAAAATCGAAGAGCTACGTGTCAAAGGATACAAAGACTCAGACATATACGTCGTCTCCAAACATGAGGACAGCGTCTCGATTTTGCGCCGTAAAACGGACGTGCACACCGAGGCCTCACACGATACAAGTTGGTTCGACAAAGTCCGTTCATTCTTGAGCGGCCACGAAGACGTTCACGCCGGGCTCCGCAACATGGGACTGAGCGAAGAAGAAGTCAACCGCCATTACAGCGACGTCGAGGCCGGCAAGATTTTGATCTATGTCGATGAAGACTACGAACGCCGTCACAATGAAAGTTTGACAATCGATTCGGCGCCTTACAACGAGTCGAAGCACGATACAGGCCATCAAGGACATCATACCGCTGACGGTTTGGAAGTCGATTCGAAGCCTTTTAACGAATCCGCACCAGACAACCCGAACCGGGCCGTCGATCAAGAACAAGACACGCTTGATGAAAAATCCAAATTGAACGATAAAGAAGCGAAGCTTCGCGGGCTCGATGACCGAGCGTTACGCAACGATGTTGAAGATCCAGACAACATTCGCCGCTTTTAATGGACAGAAAAGAGGAACCTGACACTGAACTGAGCCCTGTTTTTCGGACAGTTTAATAAAAAGTGCGTCGTCTTTTATGCGGCGATCAGATGGCTCCGGTATTGCTCCGGAGTCATTTTTTTTAGGTTCCATTGCTTGCGTTCACTATTGTA